>DAIQBC010000165.1:0-6240 GCA_036781345.1 Acidimicrobiales bacterium
CGGCGACCGTGACCCGAGCAAGCGACCGGCGATGGGCGAGGTGGCGTCCCGACTGGCGGACCGGGTGGTCCTGACCTCGGACAACCCGCGCGGGGAGGATCCGCTCGCCATCATCGAAGCCATCCGTGCGGGCATGCCGGCGGCGGCACCGGTCACCGTCGAGCCTGACCGTGCTGCCGCCATCGCCCAGGCCCTGGCCGAGGCGCGTCCAGGTGACGTGGTGGTGATCGCGGGCAAGGGCCACGAGGTCGTGCAGGTCGTGGGAGACCGCGTCCTCGACTTCGACGACCGCTCGGTGGCCCGCGCGGCGCTGCGGGCCCTGCGAGGATCCAGGGCGTGGTAGCCCTCCTCCTCGCGGCGTGCGTCGCCGCTGGCACCGCCATCTTCGGCACGAAGCTGCTGATCGATCTGCTGATCGCCCGCAAGGTGGGTCAACCGATCCACGCCGACGTACCCGAGGGCCACACCATCAAGGCCGGAACGCCCACGATGGGGGGGTTGGCCATCGTGGGGGCGGCGCTGACGGGGTACCTCGGCGCCCACGTGCGCAGCGGCGTGCTGTTCACGCGCACCGGGTTGCTCGTGATGAGCTGCATCGTCGGCGCCGGTCTGGTGGGCTTCCTCGACGACTGGATCAAGGTCAGCAACGAGCGCAACGCCGGGCTGTCCCGACGAGCCAAGACCGTGGGCCTGCTGGTGGTGGCGGTCGCCTTCTCGGTGGCCACGGTGCTGTGGACCGACGTGGAGACCACCTTGTCCTTCACCCGCTGGAACAACCCGGGCTGGCAGATGGGCAACGTCGGGTGGTGCGTGTGGGCCGTGCTGCTGATCTACGCCACGACCAATGGCGTGAACCTCACGGACGGCCTCGACGGGTTGGCCGCGGGCTCGGCCGTCCTGGTGTTCTCGTGCTTGATGGCCATCGGCTTCTGGGCGTTCCGTCACTTCGACACCTACCAGATCAACCATGCCCTCGACATCGCCGTGGCCGCCGCCGCGATGGTGGGCGCCTGCGCTGGGTTCCTCTGGTGGAACGCCGCACCCGCCCAGATCTTCATGGGCGACACCGGGGCGTTGGCCATCGGCGCTGGCGTGGCGGCCATCGTGCTGACGCTCAACGTGCAGCTGCTCCTTCCGATCGTGGGGGCCCTCTACGTCACCGAGTCGCTGTCGGTGATCCTGCAGGTCAGCAGCTTCAAGCTGTTCAAGCGCCGCGTCTTTCGCATGGCGCCGATCCACCACCACTTCGAGCTGGGTGGCTGGCCCGAGACGACGGTGATCGTGCGCTTCTGGCTGTTGGCGGGCGCGTGCGCTGCGATCGCGCTGGGTCTGTACTACGCCGACTTCATCGGGACAGGAGGTCTCGATTGAGCGAGCACCTGGTGCTCGGACTCGGCGTCACCGGCCAGGCCGTGCTGCGGGCTCTGGTCGCCCACGGCGAGGGTGCAGTCGTGGTGGACGACAACCCGACCGCGGGTGGGCGCGCCCTCGCCGAGCAGCTCGGCGTTCAGCTCGTCGAGCGCCCCGGCGAGAGCGGGCTGCGACGGCTGGTAGCCGCCGCCGGGGCCGTCTTGCCCAGCCCAGGGGTGCCTGAACGCCATCCGATCTTCGCGGCCGCTGCGGCCGCCGGCGTGCCGGTGCTGTCCGAGTTCGACCTGGCGGCGCGCTGGGACCACCGACCACTCGTCGCGATCACCGGGACCGACGGCAAGACCACCGTCACCGAGCTGACGCGGGCGATGCTCGAGGCGTCCGGTCGCCACGCGGTGGCGGTGGGCAACACCGAGCTGCCACTGGTGGCTGCCATCGAGGACCCCACCGTGGAGGTGTTCGTGGTGGAGGCGTCGTCGTTCAGGCTGCTGCACTCGCAGCGGTTCGCACCGCACGTCGGCACCTGGCTGAACCTTGCCCCTGACCACCTCGACAACCATGCGACCTTCGACGCCTACGTCGCGGCCAAGGCGCGCCTGTGGGCCGACCAGGCGCCCGACCAGGTGGCGATCGGAAATGCGGACGACCCGATCGTGGTGGAGCACCTCACCCGAGCGCGAGCCCGGCACGTCACCTTCGGGCTGGGACCCGGGGCCGACAACCGGCTCGAGGGCGACCGGCTCGTGCTGGCCGGCGGTGAGCTATTGGCCGAGGTGGGGGAGCTGCTCCGGGCGTTCCCCCACGACGTGGCCAACGCCCTGGCGGCCGCCGCGTCGGCCGTGCACGGCGGCGGCACGGTCGCTGGGTCCCGCGCTGCGCTCCTCTCGTTCGCAGGGCTCCCCCACCGGGTGAGCTTGGTGGGGGAGGCTGGAGGGGTGCGCTGGTACGACGACTCCAAGGCCACGGCGCCGCACGCGAGCCGCGCCGCCTCGCGGAGCTTCGGGTCGGTGGTGCTGATCGCCGGGGGCCGCAACAAGGGCCTCGATCTCACCGAGCTGGCCGAGGAAGCGGACCACATCCGTGCCGTGGTGGCCATCGGGGAGGCGGGTCCCGCGGTGGCGGCCGCCTTCGACGGGATCCGACCGGTTCGGGTCGCCGCCTCGATGGACGAGGCGGTGGAGGAGGCCGCCGCGCTCGCTCGATCTGGCGACGCGGTCCTCCTCTCGCCCGCCTGCGCGTCCTTCGATTGGTACGGCTCCTACTCTGAGCGCGGTGACGACTTCGTGCGCGCCGTCGGTGCTCTCCTCGCCGACTCGGGGGCCCGGTGAGCGCTTCCCGGCGCCCCTCGGTGGCCACGGACGACGTGTGGGCCTCGCGCCGCCGTCACCCCACGGCCAAACCGGTGCCGGCCCGTCGGCGGTCCAAGACCTACGTCGGGCTGCTCGCCATCATCGCCACCCTCAACCTGTTGGGGCTGGTCATGGTGCTGTCGGCGTCGTCCGTGATCGCCCTCGACGACTACGGCTCAGCTTGGTACGTCGTCATGCGTCAGGCCATGTGGCTGACGCTCGGAACCGTGGCGTGCGTGGTCGTGCTGCGGGTCGACTATCACCGCTGGCGTCCCCTAGCGCTTCCCGCGCTGGCCGTCACCGCGGTGCTCCTCGCCCTCGTCTTGGTGCCGGGAGTGGGGATCTCCGTCAACGGGGCGTCCCGCTGGCTCGGCTACGGCCCGTTCTCGCTTCAGCCGTCAGAGCTGGCCAAGCTCACCGTGCTGCTCTTCGCAGCTGATCTCCTGGCCCGACGAGCGGCATGGATGCATGAGCTCCGGCTCACCCTCGTGCCGGTCTGCGTCGTTTTCGCGAGCGCGGGCCTGCTCTTGATGCTGCAGCCAAACCTCGGCACCACCCTCTTGCTCGGCACCATCGTGCTGGCCCTCCTCTGGGTGGCCGGCACGCCGTTCGCGCCGTTGACGGGTCTGGCCGCCGGCGGTGCCGTCATCGCGTCGGGGCTGGCTCTGTGGGCGCCCTATCGCCGGGCACGGGTGACGGCCTTCATCCATCCGTGGGACGACTACCGGAATGCTGGGTACCAGAACATTCAGGCGCTGGTCGGCGTCGCCTCCGGGGGCATCACCGGCACCGGGCTCGGTGAGAGCCGGGCCAAGTGGGGCTTCCTGCCCTACGCCCACACCGACTTCATCTTCGCCATCATCGGCGAAGAGCTGGGCTTGATCGGTGCGCTCCTCGTGGTGGCCCTCTTCGTCGGTCTGTGCCTGCTCGGTGCCCGGGCCGCGCTCCTCGCCCCCGATCGGTTCGGCATGCTCCTCGCGGCGGGCGTGACGGTGTGGTTCGGTGCCCAGGCCTTCGTGAACATCGGCGCGGTGATCGGCATCCTGCCGATCACCGGTGTCCCGCTGCCCTTCGTGAGCTACGGCGGCTCGTCCCTCCTCTTCAGCCTCGTCGGCGCTGGGCTCCTGCTGAACGTGGCTCGTCAGGCCCAGCTGCCTGACGAAGCCCGCCGTCGAGCCACTCCCTCGACGCGGTGACCGCCGCCGCCGAGCCCACCTTCGCGATCGTCACGGGAGGGGGGACCGCTGGGCACGTGCTCCCCGCGTTGGCCATCGCCGATGCCCTCGTGGCGGCCGGACACCCCACGAACAGCATCCGCTACGTGGGCTCGACGCGCGGCATCGAGGCCCGCCTTGTGCCACCCACGGGCTATCCGATCACACTGCTGCCGGGGCGTGGGATCCAACGACGTCTCACTCTGGCCAACCTGGGTGCCATCGGCGGCCTGGTGATCGCCGGGGTGCGCGCGCTCGGCCTGGTGCGGCGGCTGCGGCCGGCCGTCGTGGTGGCGGTGGGTGGCTACGCCAGCGTGGCAGTGGGACTAGCCGCTGCGCTCCTCCGGGTGCCCCTCGTGGTGGCCGAGCAGAACCAGGTGCCGGGAGCCGCCAACCGCCTTCTGTCTCGCTTCGCGCGGGCGTCGGCCGTGAGCTTCCCGGGTACGGCCCTTCCCCGAGCCGTTGTCACGGGCAACCCGATCCGGGCCGACATCACCTCACTCGATCCTGGACGGGACCGCGCCGCGGCCAAGCGGGCATCCGGGGTGAGCGCGGACCGGTTCCTCGTCCTCGTCGTCGGCGGCTCTCTGGGCGCGCACCGGATCAACGAGGCCGTCCTCGCGGCCCTGCCCGCTTGGCGGCAGCGCACCGACCTGTCGGTCCACCACGTCGTCGGCCGGCGCGACTGGGAGGCGGTGACGGCAGCCGTCCCGACCGATCTCGGGGAGCTCGAGCACCGCATGGTGGCGTACGAGGACGACATGCCGGCGGTGCTGGCGGCCGCCGACGTCGCTGTGTGCCGGGCCGGCTCGAGCACGTGCTTCGAGCTGGCCGCCGCCGGCCTGCCATCGGTCCTGGTGCCCTCGCCGTACGTCACCGCCGACCAGCAGACGGGCAACGCCCGGCACCTCGCCGAGGTCGGCGCCGCCGTGCTCGTGCGCGACGCCGAGCTCGACGGGCCGCGGCTCGTGGCGGAGGTGGATGCCATCCTCGGCGATGGGGCCCGACGGGCCGCGATGGGCGCCGCGGCGCGAGCCTGGGCCCGCCCGGGTGCCGCCACCGAGATCGCGGCCCTGGCGGAGGCCCACGCCCGTGGTTGACGGCCTGGACCTCGGGGGGCGTCGCCGCATCCACGTCACCAACGTCGGGGGCGCTGGGATGAGTGCGATCGCCACGCTGCTGATCGAGATGGGTCACGACGTGAGCGGGCACGAGCCCGCTGCCGACACCCCGTTCCTGGCGTCGCTCCGAGTCCTCGGCATCGACGTGCAGACCGGTCCTCCCGTGCCCCTGCCGATCGTCGATGCCGTCGTGGTGTCCACTGCGACGCCGAGCGACCACCCGCATCTGATCGACGCCCGCGCGCAAGGCGCCCAGGTGTTCCACCGAGCCGCGGCGCTGGCTGCCCTGTGCGCGCGGCGGCAGACCCTTGCCGTGGCAGGGACGCACGGCAAGACCACCACGTCGGCCCTCCTCGCCACCGTCTTGGTGGAGGCCGGTTGGGCGCCCGGCTGGGTCGTCGGTGCCCGAGTGGCGGGCCTGGGGAGCAACGCCGCGTGGGGAGGCCCCGGACCCCTCGTGGTCGAAGCAGATGAGAGCGACGGCACCTTCCTCGCGCTGGGGGCGCAGGCTGCGATCGTCACCAACGTCGAGCCCGACCACCTCGAGCACTGGGGCAGCGAGGCCGCCCTCCGGGCAGCCTTCGAGCACTTCGTGGCGGCGCTCCCCGGCCCGGCCATCCTGTGCGCTGATGACCCGGGTGCCGCGATGCTGATCGAGCACGCCGCCCGACCCGTCACCTATGGCACCACGCCCGGGAGCGACTACCGCATCGCTCGCCTCGTCACCGAAGGCACCGGGGTGCGCTTCGACCTCCACCACGGTGCCGTGTCGGTGCCGGTTGTGGTGCCAGCGGCCCCGGGGGCGCACAACGCCCGCAACGCCGCCGGTGCGGTGGCCCTGGCCCATCAGCTCGGCGTCGACCTCGAAGTTGCGGCCACCGCGCTGGGCCAGTTCCGCGGGGTCGCTCGCCGCTTCGAACCGCGGGGAGAGGCCGGGGGAGTGGTGCTGGTGGACAGCTACGACCATCTGCCCACGGAGGTCGAGGCCGCCCTCGCCGCCGCCCACGCGGGTCCTTGGACTCGGGTGGTGTGCTGCTTCCAGCCACATCGCTACACCCGCACGGAAGCCCTTGGACGAACTTTCGCCGATGCCTTCGTCGCCGCCGACCTGCTCGTCGTCACCGACATCTACCCGGCGGGGGAGGCGCCTCGGCCGGGCGTGACCGGCAAGCTTGTGGCCGACAT
>DAIQBC010000166.1:0-6234 GCA_036781345.1 Acidimicrobiales bacterium
GACCCACCCACCTCGCTGTGCGCATCGGACGGCGGGATGCGCGGCACCTGCGCCGAGGTGGCCGACCAGCTCGAGGCGGGCCGCCGGTCGGACCTCCCGCTGATCTCCGTGGCCGGCCGGGCTGGTGCGGTGGTCAGCACGGCGGCCGGCCCCACCCTGAGCGACGAGCAGCTCCTCGTCGGCGCTGTCGCGCTGGCCAACGAGGTGTTCGACGTGGAGCTGACGGAGGAGGACCTGGCCGGGCTTCAGCCGGTGAGCACGAAGCCGGAGTAGCCATCCTCGGCCACCCGGTCGCATTGCTCGACGTAGGTGGGGAAGCCGGGGAGCGGCATGAACACCCTCGTCTTCCCGGGCACGTTGGCGCCCAGGTACCAGGAGTTGCAGCTCGGGAACAGCGTGAAGCTAGCGACGGCGTTGACGTAGTCGACCCACGCGTCCTGTGCCTCGCGGCTGGCCTCGATGGTGGCCTGGCCGTGCGCGTCCAGGTAGCCGATGCAGTCCGCGATCCACTCGACGTGCTGTTGGATGCTCACGAGCATGTTCGTGAGCACCGATGGGCTGCCCGGACCGGTGATGGTGAACAGGTTGGGGAAGCCTTCGACGCTCAAGCCGAGGTAGGTGCGGGGCCCCGCGGCCCACGCGTCCTGGAGGGAGCGGCCATGGCGGCCCGTGATGGCGATCCGCAGCAGCGCGCCGGTCATCGCGTCGAACCCGGTTGCGTAGACGATGACGTCCAGGGCGTGCTCACCGGTGGTGGTGCGGATCCCGGCGGGGATGATCTCCACGATCGGTGAGTCGCGCAGGTCGACCAGGTGGACGTGGTCCTTGTTGAACGTGGCCCAGTAGCCGCTGTCGACGCAGAGGCGCTTGCAGCCGACGACCTGATCGGGCGTGAGCTTGCGGACCGTCTCGGGGTCCTCGACGATCTCGCTCAGCTTCCCCCGCACGAACTCAGCGGCCAGGTCGTTGGCGTCCTTGTTCAGCAGGAGGTCGTTGTACGCGCCCAGGAACGCAAGGCCGCCGTCGGCCCACCGGCGTTCGAACTCGGCACGACGCTCGTCGTCGCCGACGTCCAGCGCCGATCGATCCTGCCGCTCCATGCGGGCACCGAAGGCGGTCGGCATGCGACGGTTGGCGGCGCGGAAGTCGGCGTACTCGGCCTTGATCTCCTTGACGGCCACCGGATCGAGGGGCTGGTTCCAGGCCGGCACCGTGAAGGTCGCCGTGCGCTGGAACACCGTCAGCTCGGCCGCCTGCTCGGCGATGATGGGGATCGATTGGACGGCGGACGATCCCGTGCCGATCACCCCCACCCGCAGCCCAGTGAGGTCGACACCGTCATGGGGCCACGTGCCGGTGTGGTACGTCGAGCCGGTGAAGGTGGCCGCTCCCGGGATCTCCGGCGTGTTGGCCGAGCTGAGGCAGCCGGTGGCCATCACGACGAAGCGGGCCATCAGATCGTCGCCACGGTCGGTGCTGACCCGCCACGCGTTGCTCGCCTCATCGAAGGCGGCCGCGGTGACCTTGGTCTCGAGCTGGATGTTACGGCGGAGGTCGAAGCGATCGGCCACGTGGTTGGCGTAGGAGAGGATCTCTGCTTGCGGGGCGTATCGCTCGGTCCACTCCCACTCCTGCTGCAGGTCCTCGTCGAACCCGTAGGAGTACTCCATGCTCTCGACGTCGCAACGAGCCCCCGGGTACCGGTTCCAGTACCAGGTGCCGCCGACGCCGTCGCCCGTCTCGAACACCTGGACCGAGCGGCCCATGCCCCGGAGCTTGTGCAGCATGTACAGGCCGGCAAAGCCGGCGCCAACGACCACGGCGTCGACCTCGGGCTGTCTTGCGGTCATGCGCGGAACCTAGATCAGCGACGAGCCCGACGGCGCTGGTTGCGCTGACGGCGGCGCTCATCGAGGAAGCGCTCCACCGGCACGCCGGCCTCCTTGGCCTTGCGCTCGAGGTTGGCGGTGTCGGCCTCGAGGCGCCGCTGCCGGAGCTCGTCTTCGGTGATGCCGAGCTTGGCGGCCTCGACGGCTCGCCTCGTGATGCGCTCCGGGTCCTTGGCCATGGGGGAAGGCTACCGGTGGTCGGATTGCCACAGATCTCGAAGCGCGTGCAGCACGGCGGCATCGTGGGCGTAGGTGAGGGTCGCGACGGCCTCCTCGAGTGACACCCACCGCACCTCGTCCACCTCGCCGTTGGGCTCGAAGAACCCGTCGATCGGCTCCATGCTCCAGTAGCGCACCCGCTTCGGACGGCCGTTCCGGTCGGTGTAGCGCACCTCGGGCAGCTCCTCGTGGGTTGCGCAGCGCAGACCCGTCTCCTCCTCCACCTCCCGCAGGGCGGCGTGGTGGTGGGTCTCGTCGGGCTCCAGCTTGCCCTTCGGGAGCGTCCAGTCGTCGTACCGATCGCGGTGCACGAGGAGCACGCTGAGCCTGCCCTTGGACCCGCGACGCCACACGACACCACCGGCGGCTTCAATCATCGTCATCACCCTACGAGGATGGCCATGTAGCCTTGCTCCGGCCAACCCTCTGATGTCGCCCCCGTCGCGCCCGCCGCCCTCCAGCTCGCCGAACGTCCCGCTCGAAGCCACCGATGGCGCGCGGACGTCCTTTCGACAGGTGCTGGCCGCCCTCGCGGCCACGATCGAGGCCAACGTGGACGGGACCATCGCCGACGCCGACGCGGAGTTCCTCCACGAGCTCCGCGTCGCCGCCCGTCGCACGCGATCGGTGCTGGCCGAGGGAACGGGGCTGCTCCCTCGGGAGATCCGCCGCCGCTACGGCAAAGGGTTTGGCTGGCTCGGCCAGATCACCGGGCCCGCCCGTGACCTTGACGTCTACGTGCTCGGGTGGGATCGGTCCGTGGCGCCCCTGGACGCCACGGACCGCGGCCATCTCGCCCCCGTGCTGGCCGAGCTGGCGGAGCGGCGGCAGGCTGCTCACGCCGAGCTGGCGCGCGAGCTCCGCGGCGAGACCTTCACCTCCCTGCTCGACGACTGGCGCCGGTGGTTGGCCGAGCCGGACGCCGAGCCGGAAGAGGCGCCGATCGGACTTGTGGTCGCCCGCCGCATCGCCAAGGCCCAGCACAAGGTGCTCACGCACGGGCGGCTCATCACCCCGGCCTCACCGCCGGAGCGCCTACACGACCTCCGCAAGGACACCAAGAAGCTCCGCTACCTCCTGGAGTGCTTCGGGGGTCTGTTCCCCTCGCGCGATCGTAAGGCCTTCGTGACCCAGCTCAAGGCCCTGCAGGACAACCTGGGCGAGCACCAGGACGCCGAGGTCCACCGCTCGCAGCTGAGCACCCTCGCCCGAGAACTCCACACCAACACCAGTGTGGAGGCCGACCTCTTGCTGGCCATGGGTCGCCTGACCGCCCAGCTCGACCGCCGTGTGGCGGAGGAGCGAGCCGACTTTGCGAACCGGTTTCGGGCCTACGACACCAAGGCCAACCGTCGGATCCTCGACGACCTCCTCGCCGCGGTGGCAGCCGCAGGACGGCCGTGACCACCTAACCTCCCGCGGATGGCCCTCCCGGTCCTCGCTGCAGACGTGCAGCACTTCGTCGAGCACGGCTGGCTCCTGACCAGCAGCCATGACGACGTCGATGCGGTGGCGCGCTGGGTCGCTGAGGTCGCAGCCTGGCCCGACGAGGCGGGGGAGTGGCTGCACCACCGCGAGCTCACCGATGCCGGTCCCCAGCTGTGCCGCACCGAGAACTTCGTGCCGTTCCACGAGGGCCTGCGGACGCTGCTGACCGCAGGCCCCATGCTGGCCACGGCCTCTTCCCTGCTCGGCCAGCCGGCGGTGCTCTACAAGGAGAAGATCAACTACAAGCTCCCCGGCGGCGCCGGCTATGCGCCCCACCAGGACGCCCCGGCCTACCGGTTCGTGGCGACCCACGTCTCCTGCATGGTGGCCGTGGACGACGCGCTGGTGGGCAACGGCTGCCTCGAGGTCGTCAGTGGCCGTCACCACGACCTGCTGCCGATGGACGACGCCGGTTGCATCCGGGCCGACGTCGTGGCGGCGATGTCATGGGCTCCGGTGGAGGTGCGAGCCGGCGAGACGCTGTGGTTTCACTCCCGCACCCCGCATCGCAGCGGCCCCAACCTCGGGCCGACCCCGCGCCGAGCCCTCTACCCCACCTACAACGCACGGGCCGAGGGCGACCTGCGGGCGGCCTACTACGAGCGGAAGCGATCCGAGCTCGGTGACAGCACCGCCGTGTCGCTGATCGGCGACTTCCAGGGCCGGCCGGTGCGGTGACGGCCCCGTCGATCGGCGACGTGCTGGCGCTCTTCGAGTGCTACGGCCCGAGGCACTACGACGAGGAGCTCAGCCAGCTCGCCCACGCCGAGCAGACCGCCGCGCTGGCCCGGGCGACCGGCGCCCCCGACGAGCTGGTGGTGGCCGCCCTGCTCCATGATGTCGGTCACCTGCTGGAGCTGGCCGACCGGCAAGGTCCACGGGATCGCACCGCCGATCAGCGCCACGAAGCTCGTGGCGCGTCGTGGCTGGCGGGCCTGTTCCCGCCGGCCGTCACTGCGCCCATCGCGCTGCACGTGCGGGCCAAGCGCTACCTCTGCGCGGTCGACCCCGGCTACGCCGCGGTGCTGTCGCCCGGTTCGGCAGCCAGCCTCGACCGACAAGGCGGCCCGATGGGCGCCGACGAGATCACCGCCTTCGAGGCCAACCCCGGTTGGGAGGACGCCGTCGCCCTCCGCCGCTGGGACGACCACGCCAAGGCCCCCGACCTCGTCGTCACCCCCCTGGCCGGCTACCGCGCCCTGCTCCAGTCGGTGTGCCACCGCCCCTGACGGTCAGAGGCGGAGGCCGAGGGTGAGGGTCATCCCGTCGTTCGAGAGCTCCTCGTAGCCGAGGTGGGCGTAGAAGCCGAGGGCGCGGTGGTTGCGGGTGCTCACGCCGAGGTGCACGCCGGCCGAACCGCCGGCACGCAGCGCGTCGTGCAGCCGCTCCATGAGGGCCCGTCCCCAGCCCGCGCCTTGGCACTCGGGGAGGAGGTCGATGTGGAGGTGCGACGGGTGCTCGACCACCACGGCGTCGTCCCCTCGGGGCGGGCGTCGGAGCATCCCGATCAGGAGCTCGTCGAGGTCGTTGGCGCCGGAGCCGACCGGGTGCCGAGAACGCAGGCTCGGCCACCACCTGGCGTCACAGCGGGCCTCGAAGTCTCGGGTGTCGAGTGCGCCGAGGGCGTAGCCCACCGCCCGCCCGGTCCCGTCGTCCACGACGAAGGCGTGTTCCGGCTCGAGCACGCCGTAGGGCGCCGCGTAGAGGTCCCCGAACAGGCGAGGGTCGACCACCAGAGCGCTGGCGTCCTCGCCGGCGGCTCCCGTGCGCAAGCAGATCTCGTACAGCCGCTCGAGGTCGGCGGGCCGGTAGGCGCGTATGTGCGGTCGGCTCACCCGGGCGATTCGACGACGGGATCATCGCGGTCGTCCTGCTCCAGCCGCAGGGCGCGGGCCATCACGGCATGCATGTCGTAGAGGCAGGTTGTGTACGTGAGCTCGAGGATCTGCTCGTCGTCGAAGTGAGACCGCAGGGCCGCGAACACGTCGTCGGCCACGCGGCCGCCTCCCAGCACCAGCCCGTCGGTGTAGGCGAGCACGGCGCGCTCCTCAGCCGAGAAGGCGTCGCTGACGGACCATGCGGGTACCGCGGCGATCTTCGCCTCGTCCATGCCGAGCAGGCGCGCCTGCTTGCAGTGCTGCGAGAACACGAACTGGCTGCCGCGCGCCCAACCCGCCCGCATCTGCCCCAGCTCACGCAGGAGCGGGGGCACGACCCGGTCGGTGTGCTGGTAGAGCGCGAAGCCGGCCACAGCGTGTCGGAGCACGTCGGGCACGAGGGCGAACACCGTCCACCAGTCACCGCGCGTTCCGGTGGCGGTGCCGGGCTCGGCCACCGGGTCGCGGTCGCCGAAGAGCAGGTCGTACATCTGGGTGACGATCTCCGCCGTCGCCTCCTCGCGGGGCACCTGCCGGAGCCGGGGCATCAGTGGCCGACCCAGGTGGGGGAGCGCTTGTCGAGGAAGGCGCTGATGCCCTCGCGCGCGTCGGCTGTTCCGGCGTTGCCGGTCATCACCGCAGCGGCCCGCTCGTAGGCATCAGGCTGCGGCAGCCCGACCTGCTCGTAGAACGCCCGCTTGCCGAGGGCCAGCACCATGGGGCTGGCCTCGGCGATGCGGGTGGCCAGCGCGGTGACGGTG
>DAIQBC010000167.1:0-6228 GCA_036781345.1 Acidimicrobiales bacterium
GGACACGGCCAGCAGGTGCGTGAGCCCCGCACCGAGGAAGTCGTCGGCCAGATCGGCGGGCTGGTGGCGATCGTCGCCGATGACGAGACCCGTGAACAGCGCGCGGTCCCGGTCCGTCAGCCCGGCCGCCCCTGCGACCAGAGTGCGCCGGAGCCCGTTGGCCAGGCGCGCGCTCGGGTTGCCGGAACGCCAGCCCTCGACGCTCAGCACCCTGAGGCGACCCCCCACGTGCCTGGCCACGAGCCACGGCTGATGGCGCGACAGGGGCGGCGCCACGGTGCCGCGAACACGCACGACCTCACCGGCCAAGCGGTCGTCGAGGGCGGCCGCGGCCACACCATCGGCTCGCGCCTCGAGGTGGCGGCCACCGAGGCGCACGTCGACCCGGACGCCGCCGAAGGACGGCGTGGGATCGCTCAGCAACGTGACCTCCCCGGCCACCGTGGCCGGCCGCAGACCATCGAGGCCGTCGAGAGCTCGCTGCGACAGCCCGCTCACCACCAGGCCGACGGCGAGGCACGCCACCATCGGGCGCCGGGTCCCCAGCGCAACGAGGAGAACGGCGACGCCAAGGGCGAGAGCCGGCCGCAACGGGTGCAGAGCACCGGCGGCCGCAGCCATCGCGGCCAGGACGGCGACGTGATCGGAGCTCACACGATGACGAGGTCTCGGAGCGCCTCGAGCTTCGCCTCGCCGATGCCCGGCACGTCGAGCAGCTGGTCGACCGAGGTGAACCGTCCCACCTGGCTGCGGAACTCGAGGATCGCTGTCGCGGTGGCCGGTCCGACGCCGGGCAGCGAGTCCAGCGCGGCCGCGTCAGCGGCGTTGAGGTCGACCGGGCCCGTTGACGACGCCTCACCGCCTCGTGAGGGGGCGACGCCGACCGCCACGGGCGGGGACTCCTCCCCCATCGCCGGCACGTAGATGCGCTCCCCGTCGGCCACAGGAGCGGCCAGGTTGATCCGAGCGCCATCGGCCTGGGCCGACAGGCCGCCGGCGGCATCGATGGCGTCGGCCACCCGGGCGCCGGCCGGCAGCTCCCGGAGGCCCGGGGCCACCACTGCTCCCGCCACGTGGACGACGAGGGTGGTCGGGATGGTCGAGGCGCTCGACGTCGGCGCAGCAGCCACCGTCGTGCTGGCGAACGGCAACGAGGCTTCGGGCGGAGCTGCCGGTGGCCGGAGCAGCCAGAGTGCCGCAGCCACCACGATGGCGACCATGGCCCCGCCGGCGAGGATCCGCGCTGGCGTCGTGCCCGTGGCGTCCGCCAGGCCGTCGAGGCGGTCCTGCCATCCGCGCGCCGGAGCCGGGCGGTGCAGCGGGCCATCGCCGTCGAGCGGCGTGGACGGGGTGTCGAGCACGGTCCCTCCCGTGGGCGCGACGAGGCAGCCAGAAGGGGAAGGACCTGGCCGATCGTAGTGACGCGGAGGCTCGAGGGGAATGCCCTTCTCCTGCCGAGTTCTAGGACGATCCGATGAGGAGCCTGACCCGCCCCTAGTGGCGCGCCCGGGCCTCCCAGTCAGCCTCGATCTCCAGCGGGATGCGCCGGTAGGCGGCCCAGTGCGGATAGCGCCGCAGGCGCCAGCGCGCGTAGCTGCCGAGGTAGCGCACCCCGAAGCCCACCACCCCCAAGCGGCGCCACTGGCCCACGTGCACGAGCTCGTGGCGGAGCAGCCGGTCGGAGCCCGCGGCCGAACGACGCACGAAGACGAACCGACCGAGGGTGGTGGCGTCAGCGCCGGGCGCCGCCCACCGGGAGATCACCACCACCGCGCCGTCCCGCCGCTCGACACGCACGGCGGAGCCCGCCCTCAGAACAGCCGGGCGGTGAGCTGCTTGCGGTAGCCGACCGTTCGTGGGTCGTCAGGGCCCATGACCTCGAGGAGATCGATGAAGCGCTGACGAGCGTCGTCGTCGTCCTTCACGCGCTGGAGGAGGCCATCGAGCTCGTCGGTGACGTCATCGCGCGTGTCGACGCCGATGCGGGCCAGCGCGGCGACGCGGCGGGTGTCGGCCGTCTCCGGGATCCGGCCGAGGAGCGCAAGGGCCTCCGCCTTGGCGTCCTCCTCGCCCTTGGCCACGAGCAGCTCGGCGAGGGCCACAACGGCCTGCTCGTGACCGGGCTCGGCCGCCAGCACCTGGCGCAGCGAGTCCTCGTCGCCGGCCGCCAGAAGGTGGGCGAGCTTGTCCTCTTCCTCCGTGGGCAGCAGGCCGGCGACGAAGGCCCGCACCGTGGCCTCGGGCTGGGCGCCCACGAAGCCGTCGACCACCTTGCCGTCCTTGAGGGCGTACACGGCGGGGATGCCCTGCACCTGGAAGGCGGCCGCCGTCTGCTGGTTGGTGTCGACGTCGACCTTGACCAGCACCACCTTGCCGCCGGTCTCCTCCACGACTCGCTCGAGGATCGGGCCGAGCGTCTTGCACGGCCCGCACCACTCCGCCCACAGGTCCACCACCACGGGAATCTGCTTCGAGCGCTCCACGACCTCGGTGGGGAAGGTGGCATCGGTGACGTCGATCGACATGGGTGGCAATCTACCGGCGGCGGTACCCTCGCCCACCTGAGGCGAGGGCGTCCCGAGGAGGCCGTGGTCGTGACCCAGAAGATCAAGGGCATCGAGGTCGATCGGGTCACCACGTGGTTCGAGGCCAACGTGCCCGGCGCTCGAGGCCCCCTCACCTTCGAGCTGATCGCCGGTGGCCACTCGAACCTCACCTACTCCGTCACCGACGCCACCGGTGCCCGCTTCGTGCTGCGACGCCCACCGCTCGGCCAGGTCCTCGCCACCGCGCACGACATGGCGCGCGAGCACAAGATCATCTCCGCCCTCGGGTCCACCAAGGTGCCGGTGGCCCCCGCCCTCGGGCTGTGCACCGACAGCGACGTGAACGGAGCGCCGTTCTACGCGATGGGCTTCGTCGACGGCCGCGTGCTGCGCGACGGTGCGGCCGCCACGCAGATCAGCACTGCCGCCCGACGCCACGCCAGCCACTCCGTCGCCGACACGCTGGCCGAGATCCACGCCGTCGATCCCGACGCGGTCGGTCTGGGCGACCTCGGCAAGAAGGAGGACTACATCGCGCGCCAGCTCAAGCGCTGGTACGGCCAGTGGGAGAAGTCCAAGACACGCGACCTGCCGCTGGTCGACCAGCTCCACGACGAGCTGCTGGCCAAGGTGCCCGCGCAGGGCCCGGCCACGATCGTCCACGGCGACTACCGCCTCGACAACTGCATGACCGATGACGACGGCAACGTCATCGCGGTCCTCGACTGGGAGATCTGCACCCTCGGCGATCCCCTGGCCGACCTCGGCCTCCTCATGGTCTACTGGACCGAGGCCAACGACCCCACGGCGATGCTGCTCACGGCCCCCACGGCACAGGAGGGGTTCCTGTCCCGCAAGGAAGTGCTCGACCGCTACGCCGAGGTGAGCGGGCGCGACCTTTCGCTCATCGACTACTACACGGCCTTCGGCTACTGGAAGCTGGCCTGCATCGTCGAGGGCGTCTACGCCCGCTACCTCGGCGGGTCGATGGGCAGCGCCGACCCGGCCGCCTTCGAGGGCTTCAAGGTCCAGGTGGACCGCTGTGCCGATGCCGCCGCCGACGCCATGGCACGGCTCGGATGAGCGGGGCCGAGCGATGACACCCCTCTACTCGATGGTCGACCGTCCCGACCTCGACTCGCCCGTGCTGATCATGGTGCTCAAGGGCTGGATCGACGCCGGCCTGGGGGCGGACGGCGCCGCCGACGTGCTCATCGACCGCCTGGAGCGCCACACCGTTGCCCGCTTCGATGCCGACGCGCTGCTCGACTGGCGGGCCCGGCGCCCCGTGATGCGCCTCGTGGACGGCATCAACACGCAGCTGACATGGGAGGAGACCGAGCTGTCGTGGGCCAAGGACCCCAGCGGAAACGACGTGCTGCTCCTGTTGGGCAACGAGCCCGACCATGCCTGGCTCGCCTTCTCCGAGCAGGTCATCGACCTCGCCCTCGACCTGGGCACCCGGATGATCGTGGGCCTCGGCGCCTACCCGACTCCCGTGCCCCACACCCGCTCCCCGCTTCTCGCCGCCTCCGCCTCCAGCGCAGAGCTGGCCCGAGGCTTCCTGCAGAACTCCGTCGAGGTCCCCTCCGGCGTCCAGGGGATGATCGAGCGCCGAGCCGCCCTTCGGGGCCTCCCGGCAATCGGCCTCTGGGCCCAGGTACCCCACTACGTCGCCGCCATGCCCTACCCAGCTGCCTCGCTGGCCCTGCTGCAGGGAGCCAACCGCATTGCCGGCCTCGACCTGCCGATCGCCGACCTGCCCGAGCTGGCCGAAGCCAGCCGCAATCGGATCAACGAGCTGATCGGCCAGAACGCCGAGCACGCCGCCATGCTCGAGCAGCTCGAGGCGCAAGCCGACCACCAGGCCAGCAGCACCGAGCTGTCGGCCACGAGCGGCGAGGACCTGGCCGCCGAGCTGGAGCGCTTCCTGCGCGAGCAGTAGTCCTCTAGGGTCCGTCGCCATGAAGGTCGACGGAGGGCTGGGTGGAGACCTGGCCGGCGCGGGCCAGGCAGCCGCGACGCAGGAGGCACAGGGGTACGACGGGCTCTGGACGGCCGAGACGGCCCACGACCCGTTCTTCCCGCTGCTCCTCGCCTCGCAGCAGACAGCCCGGGTGGAGCTGGGAACGGGCATCGCGGTGGCATTCGCCCGCAACCCGATGAACCTGGCCCAGATCGCGTGGGACCTGCAGGCGGCTTCGGGGGGCCGGTTCATCCTCGGTTTGGGCAGCCAGATCAAGCCGCACATCACCAAGCGCTTCTCGATGCCGTGGTCGCACCCGGCGCCCCGCATGCGCGAGATGATCCTCGCCATCCGGGCCATCTGGGCCGCGTGGAACGACGGCACCAAGCTCGACTTCCACGGCGACTTCTACACCCACACCCTGATGACGCCCTTCTTCAACCCGGGACCCAACCCCCACGGCGACGCCAAGATCTTCCTGGCCGGGGTGGGCGAGCTCATGACGGAGGTCGCCGGCGAGGTGTGCGACGGCTTCCTCTGCCACGGGTTCACCACCGAGCGCTACCTGCGTGAGGTCACCCTGCCCGCCCTCGAGCGTGGCGCCGCCAAGGCGGGTCGCTCCCTGGCCGACGTCGAGATCTCAGGCCCCGCCTTCGTGGTCACGGGCACCACCGAGCAGGAGATGGCGAAGTCGATCGAGGGCACCAAGCAGCAGATCGCCTTCTACGGGTCCACCCCTGCCTACCGCGGCGTACTCGAGCTGCACGGCTGGGGTGGCATGCAGGACGACCTCAACAAGATGTCCAAAGAGGGGAAGTGGAAGGAGATGGGCCAGCTCATCACCGACGAGATCCTCCATACCTTCGCGGTGGTGGCCGAACCGGAGAAGCTGGCCGCCGGTCTGCAGGAGCGCTACGGCGGCGCCGTTCAGCGCATCAGCTTCTACGCGCCCTACGCCAGCGATCCCGAACGTTGGCGTGGGGTGATGGACCAGCTGCACGCCCTCTAGATGTGCCGGAGCTCCTTGCCGAGGTAGCGGAGCTTGCAGAGCGACCGCTGGAGCTTGCCTGAGCTGGTCTTGGGGAGGCTGCCGGGCTCGACCAGGACGATCTCCTTGGTGGTGAGGCCGATCGCCTCGAGGACCCGATGGGCCACGGATCGGCGGAGCTCGGCGTGGTCATCGGACTTGCTCTCGGCCACCACGATCAGACCTTCCTTGCCATGGCTGCCGTCCACCCCGAAGGCGATCACGTTGCCGGCCCGCACCCCATCGACGCTGGCCAGGGCCCGTTCGACGTCCTCGGGGTACACGTTGCGGCCACCGACGATGATCATGTCCTTGATGCGGCCACACATGACCATCTCACCGTCGACCAGGTAGGCGAGGTCGCCCGTGCGGAGCCACCCGTCGTGGAACAGCTCGGCGTTGGCGTCGGGCCGCTTGTAGTAGCCAGGCGTCACCGACGTGCCCCGGATCTCGAGCTCGCCGACCTCGCGCTCACGCAGCACGGTGCCGGAGACGGGATCCACCACCCGGATCTCCAGGCCCTCGACGGGGCGACCGAGGATGGCCAGGTGGCGGGCACCCGCATGATCGGCGTCCACCGGCGCCGCGTACCGCTCATCCTCGAGCACGCGGCGGTCCACGGGATCGGTGCGCATCCCCGACATCGGCTCGGGGAAGGTGCCGGCGATGGCCACCTCTGCCATGCCGAA
>DAIQBC010000168.1:0-6222 GCA_036781345.1 Acidimicrobiales bacterium
CGAAGCTCGTGAGGCTGAGCGTGACGATGGGCATGAAGGTGAGGAACATCTGCACCGAGCGAATGTCGCTGTTGGCCCGGGAGATCAGCTGGCCGGACTGCACCCGGTCGTAGAACGTGAACGAGAGGCTCGTGAGGTGCTCGTAGATCGTGGTGCGCAGGTCGTACTCGAGCCCGAAGGCCACCTTGTAGAGCGTGGTGCGGTAGACGAACGTCAGGAGCCCGCGTACCACAGCCAGCAGGGCCAAGGTGACGACGAACGGCGTGAGCGAGCTCGTTCGGACGGTGAGGGCCCGGTCGATGGCGGCCATCAGCACCCGGGGAGCCACCACCTGGGCCAGCATGGCCACGAAGGCGCACGAGAGCCCACCGACCATCCGACCCCTCCGGGCCGTCACCAGCGGGAGGACCCGGCGGACCCACCCGAGCGAGCGATCGGGTGCGATGGCCGCCGCCGGCGCGGGCGCAGCCGGACCGCGCGGCAGCGGCGGCTCATAGGGTCGGGTGGCGGCGTGCAGCAGCGCCAGGTCGCGGTCGAGCGCGGTCACGTGTTGTTGCACCCCCCTCGGCGGATGGTCGGTCGGACGCCCGTGGAGCCCCTCGCAGCGTGGCGTCCCGGTCGAGCGGGCACAACTCCGAGGTGCGCCGGCACCCGTGGTCCTTCCACACTGTCCGACGTGATCCGACGGCCTTCCGACCACCCGCGGGGCGGCGACCTCGCGCTCGTCGTCGCCGCGCTGTGCTTCGGCAGCACCTTCCTGGTGGTCCAGGATGCCGTGGCCCGGGTGGAGCCCGTGCCCTTCCTGGCCGTGCGGTTCCTGATCGGCGCCGCCGCCGTCTGGCCGCTGGCCCGTCGCCGGCCTGGGACCCCGTCGGAGTGGCGGCACGGGGGGTTCGCGGGCCTCGCGCTCCTGGTCGGATACGTCCTGCAGACGGTTGGCCTGCAGTACACGGGCTCGGCCACCTCCGCCTTCATCACCTACCTGTTGGTGGTGTTCGTCCCGATCCTCGGCCTCGTGCTCCTGCGCCTCGTGCCTCATCCGGCCACCATCGCCGGCATCGCGCTGGCCATCGTCGGGCTCGTGCTGCTGACCGATCCCGGGGGCGGAGGCGACGCCGGCGGCTTCGGACGGGGGGAGGTGCTCACGCTCGGATGCGCCGTGGCCTTCGCCGCCCACGTCGTGATCCTGGGCAAGACCGCCCATCATCACGACCCCATCCGCCTGGCCGCCATCCAGGTCGCGGTGGTGGGGCTCGGCTGCGCCGTGCCCGGCCTCTGGCTCGGCGGCTACGGGTTCCCGGCCTCGGCGCTGGTGGCCGCCTTCGCCACTGCGCTGGTGGCGACCTCACTGGCCTTCGTGCTGCAGGTGAGCGGCCAGCGCCGGGTGCCCCCCTCGCGGGCCGCGCTCCTGCTGCTCCTGGAGCCCGTGTTCGCCGCCCTGCTGGCCGCCGCACGCGGCGACGCCCTCCAGCCGCCGCAGCTCGGCGGCGCGGCGCTGATCCTGGTCGCCGTCGGGGTCTCCGAGGTGGTGCCGGGGTGGCTTGACCGCGGGGTCAAGACGCGGGAGGCTGAGGCGGATAACGATCGTTCTCAGCCGGTCAGACGCTGACCGAAGAGCAGCACCGGGGGTCGAGGGGTTTGGCTGATCCGAAGAAGCCGCGGGCACCGTTCGCCCCGTGGGACCGCCGAGAGCTCCCGGGGATCTTCACCGTGGAGGAGTCGGCCCGACGGGTCGGCAACTACAAGTGGGTCGAGATGCGCCTGTTCGAGGTGCTGGGCGGCTGGGTGGCCACCGTGCCGGAGCTCGACGTGAAGCTGCGCCTCGGCACCCACTGCTACCACCATGCCTGGCACGCGGAGCTCTGGCACAAGCGCCTCCCCGAGCTGCGGGAGATGAACCCTGAGCGCCTCACGGCGCCCGCCAACGACGAGCTCGTCTCCTTCATCGACGCCATGACCGAGCCGGAGGGCCCGGACCTCACCATCGAGAAGCTGGTGGGCGCCTACCGGGTGCTGATCCCGGCCAAGATCGCGGCCTACACCTACCACCTCAACAACACGTCCACCATCACCGACGCCCCCACGATCCGCTCCCTCAAGTTCGCCCTCGCCGACGAGCTCGACGACTGGCGCGACGGCGAGATGATGCTGCAGTCGCTCATCGAGACCGAGGACGAGCTGCAGCGGGCGATCGACCACCAGGCCAAGCTGCAGAGGCTGCTGCTGGCCGCAGGGGGCATCGCCGGCCCCGGATCCATCGGCGATTCGTACGCCACCCACGAGGAGAACCACGCATGAGGAAAGCCTTTCCTGTCGAGGACCTGGCCCGCGACGCCCGCTTCGTCCGCGTGCCCATCACCGATCGCTTCAACGACCCGCGCACCGCCCGTGTCGACGACGGCAGCTCGAAGACCAAGCGCGGACCCGGCCGACTCACCCCCGACCGGCCCGACGCCCCTGACGCCGCCCGAGCCCTCATGCACGGCATCTTCGTGGGCGAGATCCAGGCCCTCGAGGGCGCGGGCCGCACCTGCTGGGACTTCGAGGTCGGCGCCGGCAACGGCGAAGGCGTCCAGGAGGTGCCCTTCGAGCTCAAGCTCGACATGGCCCGCCAGTGCTGGGACGAGGCCCGCCACTGTGAGATCTCGATCAAGCTCAGCGACCACATGGGGACCGAGCTCGGCGAGTTCTCGGAGAACACCTTCCTCTATGAAGCCGCTTGCAACCCCGATCCGGTGCTTCGCCTCACCGGCGTCAACCGGGCCCTCGAGGGCCTGGCCATCGACGTCTTCAACACCATGCGGGAGTTCGGCGACATCGCGGGCGACCCGGTGCTCGAGTTCTGCGAGGACTGGATGCTGGCCGACGAGGTGACCCACGTGAAGATGGGCTCCGACTGGCTTCGCCGCCTCACCGCCAACGACAAGCCGCGCCAAGAGCGGGCGCTCGAGTTCCAGCGCGTCGTCGACAAGCTGTTCTCCCTCGGCGGCTTCCGCGGCGAGGAGGACGACAGCCCGGTGCGCCTCGCCCGCCGCTTCCGCGAGCTGGCGGGCTTCGAGGAAGCCGAGATGGACACCCTCGCCGAGATCGCACGCGAAGCTCGCGTGGAGATGGAGGCCAGGGTCGAGGCCAACCGCGCCGCGGTGGGCACGTCGGCTCACTGATGCCCGTCGAGGTCCGACCAGCCACGTTCTCGATGGTGTTCTTCGAGGCCACCGAGATCGAGGCCATCGTGGAGCGGCTGGTCGCTGAGATCGGCCTGCCGGCCGACCTCAGCGTCGCGATCGAGGTGGACGAGACCACGCCGATGGGTCGCGCCTGCGTTGCATCGATCGACCCTGTGGTGATCACCGCGGAGTCGGGCGCGTTGGAGGACGTGAAGCACCCGAGGAACCTCAGCGTGGAGGGCACCACCGACGTGATCGGGAAGCTGCTCTTCTCGATCCGCGACCGCCTCGACCCCGCGTTCGGCGATCCGCCGGCCGACGACGACCTCACCCTGCCGGAGTCCGCAGCCTGGGAGACCTACTGCGTCGGGCGGCTGGGCCGGCTGGGCCACCGTGTCCAGCGGCAGCGCCGGCTCTACCAGTTCCGCAACCGTCACGGCTTCACCGACGCCGCCGACGCCGCCTTCGACAAGCTGTGGACGGCCGAGCACCTCACCTGGGCCGACATCACCGCACTCTCCGAGGAGGCCCTCGCCGCCCTCCCCGCCTGAGCAAACCCGCGACGATTCCGACACGTCCTGGTGTCGGATTCGTCGCAAGAACGGCTGGGTCAGTGGAGGTCGTGGACGGAGATCGGGTCGAGCAGGTCGATCTCGGGCGCGGAGGCGAGCAGGCCCACGCAGCCCTCGGCCATGGTGACCATGTCCGGCGAGTCGAAGTGCGCCTGCTGGTCGTCGGGACGCTCCCACTTCTGCACGATCACGAATCGGTTGGGGCGGGTGGAAGACATGGCCAGGTCGATGTTCCGGCAGCCGGCGTGGCCCCGACTGAGGACGACGTAGCGGGCCAGGACGGACTGCAGCTGACCCGGATCGACCGCGTCGAAGGTCATGGTGACCATCGTGAGGTCCACCTCGTCGGCGCTGGCGTCGGCCATCTAGGGCTCCTTGGCAACGGGAGATGATGCCTCTGACCTGGGCATCTTGATTCGGGGTTGGCAGGCTTGACCAAGTCGGTATCGTAGATCCGTACCCCCCGGCCAGGGCATCAGCCCGTGGCTTCGTTTCCACGACCCAAGAAGGTTGCCTGTGGCCAAGGAGCGCGTCGAGCGCGACGAGGAGGATCTCGTCCGTCTCTACCTCACGGACATCGGCCAGTACCCGTTGCTGACGAAGGACGACGAGGTGCGGCTGGCCCAAGCGATCGAGGCGGGCAACGAGGCGCGCACCGAGCTGGAGGGCGACGACGTCACCCCTGCCCGCAAGCGCGAGCTGCGCCGCACCTCGCGAGCCGGTGAGACCGCTGAGCGCACCTTCGTCCAGTCGAACCTGCGGCTGGTCGTGTCGATCGCCAAGAAGTACCAGGCGTCGGGCCTCCCCCTCCTCGACCTCATCCAAGAGGGCAACCTCGGCCTCATGCACGCCGTCGAGAAGTTCGACTGGCGGAAGGGCTTCAAGTTCTCCACGTACGCCACGTGGTGGATCCGCCAGGCCATCACCCGGGGCATCGCCAACACGGGCCGCACCATCCGTCTGCCGGTGCACGCCGGCGACACGCTGGCCCGCCTCCAGAAGGCCCGCGCCCGCCTGGAGCTGAAGCTGGGGCGCCCCGCCACCCTCGTCGAGCTGTCGGCCGAGGTGGAGATGCCCGAGGACAAGGTCACCGAGGCGCTGCGCTTCGCCGCCGAACCCCTGTCGCTCAGCGAGCCGCTGCGCGAGGACGGCGACGCCGAGCTCGGCGACGTCGTGGAGGACCGCTCGGCCGAATCCCCGTTCGAGGTGGCTGCCACCGCGCTCCTGCCCGACGAGATCAACCGGCTCCTCGCCCCCCTCGACGACCGCGAGCGGGAGATCCTCAAGCTCCGCTTCGGCCTCGACCGCGGCGAGCCCCGCACGCTGGAAGAGGTGGGCGAGCACTTCAACCTCACCCGGGAGCGCATCCGCCAGATCGAGGCCCGCGCCATGTCGAAGCTGCGCCACCCGAGCAGCGACACCGGCGCCCGCGATCTCCTCGCCGTCTAGCTGGCCGGCGCATGGCGGATCTCTTCGCCCTCATTGCCACCGAGCGTCGAGCCACCGCCGACTTCTTCGATGACCTGACCGAGGAGCAGAGCGCCACAGCGAGCCTGTGCGACGGCTGGCAGGTGCACCACGTGGCGGCCCACCTCACGATGCCGTTCCTGCTCAGCACGCCGCGACTGCTCGTCGGGATGGTCAAGCACCTCGGCAACTTCAACCGCCTGTCGGACGACTTCGCGAAGGCGACCGCACAGCGGCCCGTCGCCGAGCTGGCCGCCACGCTGCGGGCCAACGCCGAGCACCGCTTCACCCCACCGGGGCTCGGCCCGCATGCCCCGCTCACCGACATCGTCGTGCACACACTCGACTGCCGGGTTCCGCTGGGGATCCCGGGGGCGGGCCCCGCCCCGGAGGCGGTCAACGAGGTGTTGAGCTTCCTCATGACCCGGCCGGCGACCAGGGGGTTCCTGCCGAAGGACCGCGTGCCCGGACTGTCCTTTGCCAGCACCGACACCGGCTGGTCCGGTGGCGACGGGCCCATGGTGCAGGGGCCGGCCACCTCCCTTGTGCTCGCGATCACCGGTCGTCGCCTCGGGCTCGACGCCCTCGGCGGGGACGGCGTCGGCGAGCTGCGCGTCCGCCTGGGTGCTGCCTGACCCGGCGGCTACCCTGCCCCCATGAAGAAGCTCCTCCTCCTCATCGTCTTCCTCGCACTGGCCTCTGTGGCCGCCAAGAAGGTGCGGGAGCTGTAGACACCGCCACCCGGCGCCACCACCACCACGCGCCGGCCGCCAGCGCAGCTGCCACCGCGCCCCCGCTCAGGGCGACTGCATGTCTCGGTGCCGGCAGCGGCACTCGCTCCCGTAGCGGCACCTCGAGGCGGTACTGCACCACCTGCCAACCGCGCCCTCGGGCGGCCCGGGCCAGCTCGCGGTCAGGGTTGACCGCGACGGGGTGCCCCACCGCCGCCAGCATCGGGATGTCGGTGGCCGAGTCGGAGTAGGCCCAGCAGTGGTCGAGGTCGAGCCCGTCGCGCT
>DAIQBC010000169.1:0-6190 GCA_036781345.1 Acidimicrobiales bacterium
CGCACCCCTACGGCTACTACGGCTTCGGCGAGCTGTTCGTGTTCGTGTTCTTCGGCGTGGTGGCCACGGTCGGGTCCACCTACGCGCAGACCGAGTCGCTCACCGCACTGGCTCTGGTGGCGTCGGTGCCGGTCGGCCTGCTGGCCACCGCGCTGCTCGTCGTGAACAACCTCCGCGACATCCCCGGTGACACCCACGCCGGCAAGCGCACGCTGGCCGTTCGCCTCGGCGACGTCCGCACGCGGTGGCTCTACGTGGGGATGCTGGTGGCGGCCTTCGCGTGCATACCGTTGCTCGCAGGCGGCTTCGGCCGCCCGGCCGCGGCCGCAGCGCTCGTTGGCGTCGTGGTGGCCCGTCAGCCCGTCCTGCGGGTGCTGGAGGGCGCCGAGGGCGCCGCCCTTGTCCTTGTCCTCAGCCTGACCGGCCGCGTGCAGCTCGTCACCGGCCTCCTCCTCGCCGGCGGTCTCTGGCTGAGCGCCTGACCCTGGGTCAGGCGCTCAGAGGTCGTGGGCGGCGAGCCAGGGGCGGAGGACGGCGAGGAAGCGGTCGGGTTGCTCGAGGTGGGCGGCGTGGCCGGCGCCCTCGATGAGCGCGAGGGTGGCGTTGGGGCCGATCGCTGCGGCCATGCGCTCCGCCAGCGCGGCGAACTTGGCGTCGTCCGCGCCGGCCAGCACGAGCACCGGCATCGACAGCTCATGTAGCTCGCTCCACGACGGCGCCTGCGACCCGGTGCCAGCCAGCTCGAGGCTGGAGGCGAGGCCCTCGACGGTGTTCTCCAGGCGCTCGGAGCGCTGCGCCCGGGCGGGGGGCAGGCCGGCGAAGAACGGTTGGGCGAGCCACCAGTCGAGGAACGGCCCGAGCCCGTCGTGCCGGAGGCCGGCGGCGGTGCGCCGGTCCTGCTCGCGTCGCTCGCGTCGCTCGGCGTCGTCTTCGATGCCCGCAGTGCCGCCCAGCAGCACGAGGCCGCGGACGAGGTCGGGCCGTGCGAGCGCGAGGTGCAGGCAGAAGCGCGCGCCCATCGAGTAGCCGAGGTAGGTGGCGGGGCCGCCCGCCTCGCCGATCAGGAGCCCGCCGGCGGGGAGGTCGGCATGGACCTCGCTGGAGCGCCCGTGGCCTGGCGCGTCCACGCGCACCACCTCATGGTCGGTGGCCAGCGCGTCGGCCTGGGGCCCCCAGCACCGACCGGTCTGGGTGAAGCCGTGGACCAGCACCAGGCGGGGGCCCCGGCCGTGGCGATCGGCGTGCAGGTCCATGGCATGGATCATGGCAGGCAGCGTGTGGTCGGATGGGGGCCCCATGGCGCCCAGACCCGAGGACCTCCAGGCCACGTTCTGCGCCACCCTCGTCGACGAGTGGGTGCGAGGGGGCGTCGAGCACGCGGTCGTGTGCCCCGGGTCCCGGTCCACGCCGCTGAGCCTGGCGCTGGCGGCGGACGACCGGATGCAGGTCCACGTCCACCACGACGAGCGCAGCGGTGGCTTCCTGGCCCTGGGGCTGGCCTCGGCCAGCGGTGAAGCCGTGGTCGTTGTGACCACGAGCGGCACCGCCGCAGCCGAGCTGCACCCGACCGTGGTGGAGGCCGACCTCGCCGCTGTGCCGCTGCTCGTGTGCACCGCGGATCGGCCCCCCGAACTGGTGGGCGTGGGCGCTCCCCAGGCCATCGACCAGACCCATCTCTACGGCCGGTCGGTGCGCTGGTTCCACGCTCCAGGCGTGGCGGACGACGCGGTAGCGGGGCGCTGGCGCGGCCTCGCCGCTCGGGCCCTGGCCGAGGCCACCGGCCCGCACCCGGGTCCGGTGCACCTCAACCTGGCGTTCCGCGAGCCGCTGGTGGGCCGGGCGGGGTCGTTGCCGCCCGGCCGCGGTGTCGAGGGGGCGTGGACCTGGCGCCCGCAGGTGTCGGTGCCCCAGGCGCCCGTGATCAGCCTGGCCGATGATCTGGCGGGGCGGCGCGGGGTCGTCGTGGCCGGGAGCGGGTCGGGCCCAGCCGAGCCGATCGCCCTGGTGGCCGCCGCCCTCGGGTGGCCCGTGCTGGCCGGACCGCAGGCCCCGGTGTGGTGCCATCCGGATGCGATCCCGGCGGCCGACGCGGTCCTGCGCAACGAGGTCGACCTCGAGCCCGAGGTCGTGGTGCACCTCGGGGGGCCGCTCGCCTCACGGGTGGTGGGGGAGTGGCTGGCCGCCACGGGCGCAGTGGACATCGTGGCGGCGGGCGAGCGCCCCTGGATCGACCCCCACGGCACCGCCGCGGTCGTCCTGCCCCACACGCCGCAGGGCCTCGTCGAGGCCTGGCTGCCCGAGGTCGCTGGGGTTGAGCCGGTGGACGGCGGCGCCTGGCGCGCGCGCTGGGCCGAGCTCGGCCGAACCGCCGGAGCGGCCATCGACACCGTGCTCGACGCAGAGAGCGCGGCGACCGAACCAGGCATGGCGCGCCAGCTCGTCGCCGGGCTGCCCCCCGGCAGCCGGCTCGTCGTGTCGTCCTCCATGCCGATCCGCGACCTCGAGTGGTACGTCCGCCCCACGGTGCCGCTCGAGGTGCACGCCAACCGCGGCGCCAACGGGATCGACGGCGTGGTGTCCACGGCGGTGGGCGTTGCCCTCGCCGATCCCTCCCGGCCCTGCGCACTGCTCATCGGCGACGTGGCCTTCCTCCACGACTCCAACGGCCTCCTGGGTGCGGCGCAGCGCGGGATCGATCTGGTGATCGTGGTGGTGGACAACGACGGCGGCGGCATCTTCTCCTTCCTCCCGCAGGCCGCGTCGGTGGAGGCCGAGCTCTTCGAGCGCCTCTACGGCACACCCCACGGGCTCGACCTCGTGGCGGTGGCCGCAGCTCTCGGCGCGCGGAGCTTGGCCCCGGACGACCTCGGTTCGGGGCTGGCCGCTGCGCTGGCGTCCGGCGGCGTCCACGTTCTGGTGGCCCGCACCGACCGGGCCGCCAACGTCGACCTGCATCGACGCCTCAACGCGGCCGTCGCCGCCGCCGTGGCGGCCATCGTGCGCTGACGGCTCGGCGGCGATCCGAACCCGGCGGCTCGGAGTCCCGCCTACGATCGCCGCGTGCGCATCGACTTCAACGGGTCGCCCCGTCCCACCCTGGGTGTGGAGGTGGAGCTCGAGCTCGTCGACCGCGTCACCGGCAACCTCGTGAGCGCAGCGTCGGAGATCCTGGCCGAGCTCGGGCAGGATCACCCCGACGGTGCCCACCCCAAGGCCAAGCACGAGCTCTTCGAGTGCACCGTCGAGATCATCACCGGGATCTGCGACACCGTCGGCGAGGCGCGCCAGGACCTCGCGGAGACGCTGGCAGAGGTCCGGGCGTCCGCCGACCGCCGCGGGATCGACCTGATGTGCTCCGGCACCCACCCGTTCGCGGCGTGGGGCGACCAGGTGGTGAGCGACGACCCTCGTTACTTCGCGCTGCTCGACGCGATGGGCTGGACGGCGCAGCGGCTCCAGATCTTCGGCGTGCACTTCCACGTCGGGGTGCGCGATGGGGAGCGCGTCCTGGCCATCTCCAAGGGACTGGCGGGGTACATCCCGCACCTGCTGGCCCTCTCCGCCTCCAGCCCCTACTGGGAGAGCCGCGACACGGGCTTGGCCTCGAGTCGCAGCAAGGTCTTCGAGGCCCTGCCCACCGCTGGGCTCCCCGAGCAGCTCAGCGACTGGTCCGAGTTCGAGCGGTTCATGTCCACGCTCATCTCCGCTGATGCCATCAAGACCATCCGCGAGGTGTGGTGGGACATCCGCCCGCACCCCGACTTCGGCACCATCGAGCTGCGCATGTGCGACGGCCTGTCCACGATGCGGGAGGTGGCGGCCCTGGCGGCTTTGAGCCAGTCGCTCGTCACGTGGCTCGACGAGCGCAGCGAGGGCGGCGAGGTGCTCGAGGCTCCGTCTGAGTGGGTGCTGCGGCAGAACAAGTGGCGCGCGGCCCGCTACGGCCTCGATGCGCAGTTGATCGTCGACAGCGACGGCACCTGCCGCCCGATCATCGACTCCGTCGTCGAGCTGGTGGAGGGCCTGCGCCCCACCGCGGCGCGGCTCGGCTGCGCCACCGAGCTCGAGGGCGTGCTCGAGATCCTGGAGGTTGGCCCCAGCTACCTCCGCCAGCGCCGGCTCGTCGAGGCGGGCGGCGATCTGCGGGCCGTTGTGGGTCAGCTCGTCAACGACATGGCGCAGGCGTGATCGACCCGCCGCTCGACGCCTTCCTGGCCGAGCACGGCCAGGAGCTGGTGGCCTTCCGCCGTCGGCTTCACGAGCACCCTGAGCTGTCGTGGCAGGAGCACGAGACCACCGCGGCGGTGCGGGAGCGCCTCGAGCTGGCTGGGATCGCCACGCGTCCCCTGGCCACGCCGACCGGGCTGCAGGCCGACCTCGGCGGTGACGCCGGCCCGACCGTGCTGCTCCGCGCTGACCTCGACGCGCTGCCGCTCGATGACGAGAAGGACGTCTCCTACCGGTCCACGGTCGCGGGAGCCTGCCACGCGTGCGGCCACGACGTGCACACGACGATCCTCCTCGGCGCCGGTCTGGTGCTCCACCGGCTGCTGGCCGAGGGTGGCGGCGGGCGGGTGCGGTTGTTCTTCCAGCCCGCCGAGGAGTCGATGCCCGGGGGGGCCGAGGCGCTGCACCGCACCTCGGTGCTCGACGATGTCGATGTGGCCTTTGCCCTGCACTGCGACCCGGGGCTCGAGGTCGGCCAGGTGGGCCTGCGCGTCGGACCCATCACCTCGGCGGCCGACCGCGTCGTGATCCGGCTCCACGGGCCCGGGGGCCACACCGCTCGCCCGCACCTCACGAGTGATCTCATCCACGTCGTCGGCCGGCTCATCACCGACCTGCCCGCCGGCCTCGCCAAGCTCACCGACAGCCGTGACGCGGTCACGATGGTGTTCGGGCGGGTGGAGGCGGGGCACGCCGCCAACGTCATCCCCACGCACGCTGAGCTCTACGGAACCTTGCGGGTGAAGGGCCGAGCGAGCTGGGATGCCGCCCAGGAGATCGTCGAGCGACTGGTGGCGGCCACCGTCTCGCCGTTCGGCGCCCGGTACGAGCTCGAGTACCTGCGTGGATCCCCGCCCGTGGACAACGACGCGCGGGCGGTGGCGGTGCTGCGGCAGGCTGTCATCGACGCACTCGGCCCGGACGCGGTGATGCGGACGGCCCAGAGCGTCGGCAACGAGGACTTCTCCTGGTTGCTCGAGCGGGTGCCCGGCGCCTATGCGCGCTTGGGGGTGCGCACCCCGGGCACACCACAGGCGGTCGACCTCCATGCCGGCCGCTTCGACGTCGACGAGGCCGCCATCGCGGTTGGCGTGCGGTTGCTCGTCCACACCGCGGTCGAGGCGCTTCGCACCTACGCCCGCTGACCCGAGTCGGCTCAGACCCGGGTGAGGGCGGACAAGACGGCCTGGAGCTTGAGCTGGGTCTCCGCCAGCTCGGTGTCCGGATGAGAGTCGGCCACGATCCCGTTGCCCGCGTAGAGACGGGCCTTGGTGCCGTGGACCTCAGCGCAGCGGATGCTCACCGCCCAGATGCCGTTGCCGTGGGCGTCTACCCAGCCCACCGTGCCCCCGTAGTGCCCGCGGCCGAAGCCCTCGTGCTCGTCGATCCACGCCCGTGCCAGGTCGCGGGGCAGGCCGTTGACAGCCGGCGTGGGGTGCAGCGCAGCCACCAGCTCGAGGACGGACGGCGCCGGCTGGGACAGGCGGCCTTCGACCAGGGTGGCGAGGTGCTGCACGTTGGCCACCCCCACGATCGAGGGCTCGGCCTCATAGTCGAGGTAGGAGCACCACGGCAGCAGGGTGTCGTGCACCATGTCGATGGTGATCTGGTGCTCCTGCCGGTAGGTGGCGGAGGCCACCAGGTTGGCGCCGAGCCGGGCATCGGTCGCCGGGTCCCCGCCTCGGGGAGCGGTGCCGGCCATGGGCTGGGCGCGCACCACGTCGCCGCTGCGACCGACGAGCAGCTCGGGGCTGGCGCCCAGGAACCCCTCGACGTGGAACAGGAAGCAGCCGGGATACGCGGTCCGCAACCGGCTCAGGATGAGCGACCGGTCGAAGGGGACATCGGCATCGACGAGCACCTCCCGCGCCAGCACGACCTTGCGCAGCCCGTCCGGGCCGGCCTGTCCGATCGCCTTGGTGGCACGGGCCACCAAGGCGATCGGACAGGCCGGCCCGGACGG
>DAIQBC010000170.1:0-6179 GCA_036781345.1 Acidimicrobiales bacterium
CCGGTTTGATCCGGGGTGGCTCCGCGAACACCTGGTGAGCCCGGAGGGCCACCGGTCGGACCGCGTCCCACACCGTGTCGAGCTCCTCGGCGTTCTGTCGCCACTTCTCCGGGTGGGGTGACTCGAGGGTGTGGCGGGAGTCAGGAAGCCGCGCGTCGAGCTCCACGTCCCAGCGCAGGCCCAGGTGCTCGCAGAGCGCCGCGATCTCGCCGCCGGGATCGGCCACGAGGCGGTCGTAGCTGGCCACGCACCACCGCTCAGGTGCGAGGGCCTCGAGATCGTCGAGGAGGATGGTGGTGGTCTCGATCCACTGGCGCGCCACCACCTCGGCCAGCGGGGCGTCGCGGAGCTCGCGCCAGCCAGGCGTGAGCAGGAGCGACCAGGGGGGCGTGCCCCACCCGGGGAGGTCGGGGTAGGTGATGAATCGCCCCGATCGCCAGGCGTCCAGCATGCTGCTGATGGTCTCGCGTGGGTCGCGGTACAGGTAGACGAAGGTGGCGTCGGGGAAGGCCTGGGCCAGGAACGGCACCCGGAGGGCGTTCTTGGGGGTCTTCTCCAGCAGTCGAAAGGGGCGCGCCGCGGCGGGGCGTCCCCCGTCTCGGTCGCGGGCGTTGATCTCGAACTGCTGGTTGAGGAGCGCCACGGCGTCGTCGCTGGCATCCTCGGCGACGAGGCGGTTGGAGGCCCACCCGCGCTGAGCCGGCGCGAGGCCCGGGATCGCCTCGATGAGCTGGTGGCTCTCGCCGCCCACCGAGCAGAGCTCGGGCGCTCGAGCCAGGGTCTCGAAGAGCAGGCTGCTCCCGGAGCGCGGCGCGGACACCACGATGACCGGGCGCTGGATGCGGCGAGGTCGGGTGCGGGCCCGGGGCGCGGTGGTCCCCGTGAGCAGGTCAGGATCGAGGGCCGGCCGGAGCACGAGCGACCGCACCGCCTCCACGGCGTCGAGGCCGTTGCCCAACGGGTGGCGCCCGGCCAGGCCGAGCAGAGCACGGTCGATCTCGTCTCGGAGTGTGGCGAAGGCCGACCATCCTGCGGGGTTGTCTCCGTAACGGGCCCAGGTGCCCCGCCAGGCGCGGCGGAAGCCGAGGAGTGCCTGAGCCAGCTCGTCGGCCCCATCCGAGTCGAGTGTCCGGAGCTCCGCGTCGAGCGCGTCGAGCGTGAGGTTGAGCTCCCAGGGCGTCATGACCCGCGGTTGATTGACCGACTCGACGGGGAAGTCGAGCTCGGCGCCGAGTCGGTTGGGGATCTCCCGGGGTTCAGCGTCGGGATCTGCTGCGCTTCGGGCGACCAGGTCCCAGAAGCCCGGCGAGCCGACGGTGTCGGCGACGAGGTGGATGCGGTGGTGCTCTGCCGGGTTCACGACGCGGTGCCGGCTCCAGGTGTCGACCGCCCACACCTCGCCCGCCGCCAGATGTTCGGTGGCATGGCCGATCTCGAAGCGAACGCTCAGATCGGTGACGACGGGGATGTGCACGCGCACCCGCTCCCACCAGTAGTGCGCGGCGTCGACGTGGGCGGACACCTCGGCCTCGCGGTCGATGCGCATCAGGCGGCTGCGGCCGATGACGGTGCCGAGTCCGGCGAGGACCTGTCGCGTGTAGGGGAGTCGAGCGAGTGCAGGGGTGGCCCGCATCGGGCCGCGTATCGCGTCGTCGCTGGGATCGCCGTGGGCCGAGAGCAGCGGGAGAGCCGAGTTGCCGGGCATGCCGTCGGGGTGGGGACGCCAGGCGCCCTCGTCGATGTCGTCGATCTCCGCCGCCAGCGCGGCGGCGTCGACACGGAGCAGCAAGCGTGTGAAGGGTCGGGCGAGACGCACCGGCGAGACCTCGGGTGGAGACGAAGGTCGGATCCTACGGCGGTGCCCCGCCCGGATCGTCAGGACGAGAAGCGCGCCGCCAGGCGGCTGAGGTTCCGTCGCCACACCCATCGCAGCACGGGTTTGCTGAGGAACGCCCCCAGCGGGCCGCCCATCCAGATCGGGTAGATGAGCTTCTCGCTCCACTGGAAGCGGGTGCGCCCGCCCCGCAGCTTCTTGAGGGTGAACTCGCCGGTGCCGGTGACCATGCCGGTGTGACGAACGCCCATCGCCTTGCCTGGCGCCCATCGGGTGATCTCCATCACGTCGGTGAGCTTGATGGGTCCCACCCTCGTGTCGCACTCGAAGCGGGTGCCGGGACCTCTGGTCTGCTCGGACAGGAACCGGATGGCTACCGCGTCGGCCATCCACTCCACGTGGCTGCTGATGTCCTGCACATCCGCCCAGACGTCCTCGGGCGGGGCGTCGAGGACGGTGGAGATGCGGATGCGCGCCATGTCGCGACCGTATCCGGGTCAGGCGAGGGAGCGGGCAGCAGCCTCGACGACGAGCCCTGTCGCGCAGAGGAGGTCCTCACCGTGGTCGGGGCCGACGAGCTGCACGCTGGCGGGGAACCGGCCCCCGGTGGGCACGGGCAGGGCCAGGCTGGGGTGGCCGGCGTGGTTGACGGGCAGGTTGGTGCGGCGGGTGTTGGGCACGGGGTCGTCGATGCGGGGCGGGAACATGGCCATGGTGGGCCAGGCCAACACCGGTGCCCGGCCGAAGGCGGCCGCCAGCTCGGTCCGCCACACCGCCTTCTGCCGCCCGGCGGCCTCGTAGCGAGCCACTGTGACGGCCCGGCCCTGCTCCATGCGCTCCACGATGTCGGCCCCGAGCCGGCCCGGGTCTCGCTCGTAGAGGTGGCGGTCGACCAGCCAGTACTCGTGGAACATCACCGTCCAGCCGGCGTCGAGGGCGGCGTCCCAGCCGGGCAGCGCCACCTCGACCAGCTCGAGCTCGCTGGCGGCGAGAGCCGCATCGACCGCCCGGTCGATGGCCGGGTCGACGTCGGGCAGCCGCACCCGGCCGATCACGGGTGCCGCACCCTCGGCGGGGGTGAAGCCCGGTTCCATGAGAGCCATCCCGGCGATCACGCCGGCCACGTCGCGCGCCATGGGGCCGAGGGTGTCGAGCGACGGCGCCAGCGGCCACACCCCCTCGCAGGAGAACCGGCCAAACGTGGTCTTCAGGCCCACGGTGCCGCAACAGGCTGACGGGTTGCGGATCGAGCCGGCGGTGTCGCTGCCGATGGCGACGTCGACCTCGCCCTCGGCGAGGGCCACCGCGTTACCGCTGGAGCTGCCCCCGGGGATGCAGGCGGGGTCGAACGGGTTCCGGGGCGTGCCGTAGAAGCGGTTCACCCCGGTGCCGCCGCAGGCCAGCTCGTGCAGGTTCGTCTTGCCGACGATGGCCACGTCGGCGTCCCGTAGCGGTCCCAGGCAGACGGCGTCGGAGTCCGCCGGGCGCGCCGTGGCGGCCACGGCCGCGCAGCCCGCAGTGGTGGGCATGCCGAGGACGTCGATGAGGTCCTTGATGGCCACGCGGGGCCCCGTGCCGGGCGCGTCCATCCGCAGGATCCAGGTGCTCACCGACGGCAGGTTAGGCCCGATGACCAGGGCCTTCGCGCCCCATCCGCGGGGGCTGTCACACCCCCTGCGCATACTCAGCCCATGGTCATCATCATGGTCCTCGCCGCCCTCGGGGTGGCCGCCGTCCTCGCCCTCGCTTATCTCGTCGGCTCCCGGGCCGCCCGCTCCAGTGCCGCGGCGGCCGACGAGCGGATGGGGGTGGCCCTCGAGCAGCAGGCCGCCGCCCTCGCCCAGCAGGCGGCCCTGCTGGAGGCCCGCCTCGGCATGGAGCGGGAGCACACCGTGCGCTCTGCGGCCGACATGGCGGCCAAGATGGCGGGCGAGAAGCTGGGCGACACGATGACGAGTGGCACCCGCCAGCTCGACCTCCGCACCACCGCCTTCGAGAAGCGCGTGGAGGGCCTCACCACCCAGCTCGAGCGCCTGGGCGACGTCGTCGGCCAGCTCCACCGCGACGGCGCCCAGCAGCACGGGCAGCTGCTTTCGGGCCTCAAGGACGCCACGTCATCCACCCGCGCCCTCGCCGAGACCACCGCCCACCTGCGGGAGGCGCTGGCCAGCCCGAAAGCGCGGGGCCAGTGGGGCGAGCGCATGGCCGACGACGTGCTGCGCCTGGCGGGCATGGTGGAGGGCGTCACCTACCGCAAGCAGACCGGCATCGCCGGCGGCGTGATCCCCGATGTCACCTTCATGCTCCCCGGCGGGCGCGACCTCCACATGGACGTGAAGTTCCCCGTCGACAACTACCTGCGTCACCTCGAGGCCACGACCGATGCCGAACGCGACGCCACCGCCAAGGCGTTCCTGCGCGATGTGCGGGGCAGGGTCAAGGAGCTGTCCACGCGGGGCTACATCGATGAGGACGTCACCCTCGACGAGGTGCTCCTGTTCATCCCGAACGAGAGCGTCTGGGCGTTCATCCACGAGCAGGACCCGCAGCTCATCGATGTCGCCCTCGGCCAGAAGGTGGTGCTGTGCTCTCCGGTGAGCCTGTTCGCCGTTCTGGCCGTGATCCGCCAAGCGGTGGAGCAGACTCGGCTGGCCCGCACCAGCGACGAGATCCTCCAGTGCCTGGCCGGCTTCGGCGTGCAGTGGACCAAGTTCGCCGAGGCGCTCGACAACGTGGCGAAGCGCTTCGACACCGCCCAGCGCGGCCTGGAGGAGGTCACCGGTCCCCGCCGTCGCCAGCTCGAGCGCCAGCTCGACCGCATCGAGGATCTCCGGGCCAGTCGCGGCCTCCGCGAGCTGCCGCTGTCGGTCGGCGACGGCGAGGGTGAGGCCCTCCGCCGGGCCGGTGGCGACATCCGCCCTTGGGGCGTGCCCGAAGCCGGGTGAGCGGCGGTCGAAACGTCGGTACGGTGCGGCGTGCGCTGGATCGACGACCACTGCCATCTCGAGCAGGAGCCTGCCCGCGCCGCTGAGCAGGTGACGGCCGCCGCCGAGGTCGGCGTAGAGCGGCTCATCACGGTGGGGTGCGACGTCGGCCAGTCGGCCGACTACATCGACCTGGCTCGGCGTCACCCTGGGGTGGTGTGGGCCACGGCCGGTGTCCACCCCCACGACGCCAGGCACGGGATCGGGGGGCTCGAGGCACTGCTGGTGGAGCCGGAGGTGGTGGCGGTGGGGGAGTGCGGCCTCGACTTCCACTACGACCACTCGCCTCGCGACCAGCAGGCCGAGGTGTTCGCGGCCCAGATCGCCCTGGCCGTACAGCACGACCTCGCGCTGGTGATCCACACACGCGAGGCCTGGGCAGAGACCTTCGACATCCTCGCGGCCGTGGGCGTCCCGCCCCGCACCGTGTTCCACTGCTTCAGCGGCGGCCCCGAAGAGGCCCGCCGCTGCCTCGACCTCGGTGCGGTGCTGTCCTTCAGCGGCATCGTCAGCTTCCCGTCAGCCACCGATCTCCACGCCGCCGCCCGCGCCTGCCCGCTCGACCGGCTTCTCGTCGAGACCGACAGCCCGTACCTGGCCCCGGTGCCGCACCGGGGCCAGAGGAACCAACCCGCCTGGGTGGTCGCCGTGGCGGCCGCCCTCGCGGCGGTGAAGGGGGCCGCGCTGGAAGATGTCGCCGAGGCGACATGGGCCACCGCACAGGCCACCTACCGCCTCCCCGCGATCTGAGCCGGGATCACAGCGTGCACCAAATCACAAGCGTGTTGTTTGCAGTTGGGTTACGCAGCGACGTAACGTTCCTGGAATGTTCGCAGGGCCCCACCGGGGCCGTCCCTCTCCTCGTCACCTGACGCGCGCGCCCCACCCGGCCCCCGTTCCGGCGGCCGAGGCTGAGGTCGCTCCCCGGGTGCGCGTGCAACGCAGCCGCCTGGCCTTCGCGGTGGCGGTCACCCTGGCCGCGCTGCCCGTCGTCGTCCTCGACAACCTGTCGGCCACGGCAGAGCCCAACGGATCTCGTGTGGAGCTGGCGACGATCGCTGCGGCGGCCCGCTCGTCATCCAAGCCCTCCACCACGGTCAGCACCGTCCGCCGCACGACCACCTCCGCGGCACCGGCCGCCACCGTGGCCCCCACCACCGAGGCCCCCGCAACCACGGCCGCCCCCGTGGCGCCGGTGATCCGGGTCCAGGCTCCCGCCACCACGGCTCCGCCAACGACCGCGCCCCCCACCACCGCCCCGCCAACGACCGCGCCCCCCACCACTGCCCCGCCCAACGTGGGCGCCCATCCGAACGACGCCGCCACCTGGGACCGCCTGGCGCAGTGCGAGAGCAGTGGCA
>DAIQBC010000171.1:0-6164 GCA_036781345.1 Acidimicrobiales bacterium
GATCGCCTGGTTCATGATGATCGGCCGGCCGAACGCCTTGCGCTCCTTGGCGTAGCCGAGGGCGTACTCGTAGGCGGCCCGGGCGATGCCGACGGCCATCGCCGCCACGGCGGGGCGGGTGCTCTCGAAGGTCGCCATGGCCGGCTGCTTCTCACCCGACTTGGCGCCCTCACGGGCCTTGGCCAGCTTGGCGTCGAGCTTCTCCTTGCCGCCGAGCAGGCAGGAGCCGGGCACCCGCACGTCCTCGAGCACGACCTCAGCCGTGTGCGACGCCCGGATGCCGTGCTTCTTGTACTTCTGGCCCTGCGAGAGACCCTTGGTGCCTTCGGGGATGATGAAGCTGGCCTGGCCCCGGCCCTTGAGCTCGGGGTCGACCGACGCCACCACCACGTGGACCGCGGCGATGCCGCCGTTGGTGATCCACGCCTTGGTGCCGTTGAGCACCCACTCGTCCTTGGCCTCGTCGTAGACGGCCTTCGTGCGCAGCGAGCTCACGTCGGAGCCGGCGTCGGGCTCCGAGGCGCAGAAGGCACCGAGCTTCACGTCGTCGGCGTCGCCGTAGCACTGCGGCACCCACTCCATGGTCTGCTCCGGGGTGCCGGAGGCGGCGATGCCCGCCGCGGCCAGGCCGGTGCCGAAGATCGACAGTGCGATGCCGGCGTCGCCCCAGAAGAGCTCCTCGATGACGACCGGCAGGGTCAGGCCGCTCGGATCACCCATCATGGCCTGGGCCATGAAGTCGGTGCCGTAGAGCCCGATCTTGGCCGCCTCCTGGATGATCGGCCATGGGGTCTCCTCCCGGGCGTCCCACTCATCTCCGGCCGGGCGCAGCACGCGGTCGGCGAAGTCGTGGACCCAGCTCTGGAGCTGCTTCTGGTCGTCGTTCAGCTCGAGGGAGAACTCAGCCATGGGAGATGCACCTCACGGGGAAGAGGGACGCAAGTTACCGGTCGGTAACAAGGAGAGCGTACCCAGTGGAGCGCAGCGCCACCAACACCCGAAGGAGCCCCATCAGGCCGACCCATGCGGCAGCCAGAACCAGGCCCGGGTGCCCACGCCAGCTGCGGACTCGATCCCCAGCTCCCCGTGCATCGCCTCGACCAGGCGGCGGGCGACCGGCAGCCCGGTGCTGGTGCCCCCACCCGCGACAGCCATCGGCTCGAAGAGGCGGGCCAGGCGGTCAGGATCGATCCCCGGCCCGTCGTCCACCACCTCGACCCAGACCGCCGTCGGCTCGACACGGGCCCTGATGGTCACGACGCCATCGCCGGTGTGGTGCACGACTGCGTTGGCGACGAGGTTGGCGAGGACCTGACCGAGACGGGCAGGGTCGGCCTCGACGGCGATCTGACCGACGTCCATCCGCAGCTCGATCCCGCTCTGGGCGGCGCGGGCCCGCAGCAGGCGCACCACCGCGCGCACGGCGTCGTCAAGGACGACGGGCTCCGCGTGCAGGACGATCTCGGTGGCGCCCAGATCGAGCAGGTCGTCCACGAGCCTTCCGAGCCGATCACCGGCCGTCACGATGTGCGTCACGTACCCGGCGGCGGGATCAGGCAGGGGCTCGAGGCTCAGGAGCTCGGCGAACCCCTTGATCGCGGCCAGGGGCGTGCGGAGCTCGTGGCTCACCCGGGACAGCAGCGCCGCCTTGGCGGCGCCAGCCTGGGTGGCCACCTCCTGCGCGTGGAGCAGCTCGGTGCGCTGCTCGAGGAGCTGGCGGGCCGCCAAGCGGAGCTCCAGCTCGTCGACGACGATCGCGGCGAGATCGGTGAGGACGGCCTGCTCGACCTCGGACAGCACCCTCCCCGGGGTCTGGTCGATGACGCACAGCGTCCCGATCTTGAACCCGTCGGAGGTCGTCAGAGGGGCGCCGGCGTAGAAGCGGATGTCCGGCGGCCCAGTGACCAGCGGGTTGTCGGCGAAGCGCGGGTCGAGCGTCGCGTCCGGCACCACCATCACGTCGTCTCCCAGGATTGCGTGGCCGCAGAAGGAGATGGCCCGCGGCGTCTCGGCTGCATCCAGCCCCACCCGGGACTTGAACCACTGGCGCTGGTCATCCACGAGCGACACCAGGGAGATCGGCACCCCCAGCACGGCGGCGGCGATGCGCACGACGCGGTCGAACACGACTTCGGCAGGGGTGTCGAGGATGTCATAGCGCCGGAGGGCGGCGACGCGCGCACCCTCGTCGGCAGGGATCGGCGGGCTCTGCATCACCGCACCGAGCCCAGGAACGAGGGCTCACGAGCCACCCGACGCCCGGCCCCGACTTCACGCAGGAGGGCGTCGAGCTGTTCGAGGCGGAACGGCTTGCTCAGGTAGAGGTCCATCCCCGCGCTCAAGAACCGCTCCCGGTCGCCGTCGAGGGCGTTGGCGGTGAGGGCGACGAGCACCGGTCGGCGATCCTGGGGCCACTCCTCCCGCACCTGGCGGGCCACGCCGAGACCGTCGAGCCGGGGCATCTGGACGTCGAGCAGGACGACGTCATAGGAGGCGTGCCGCATGGCCTCGAGGGCCTCGACGCCGTCGTCGACCACGTCGACTGCGTGCCCGAGACGCTGCAGCATGTGCACCGCCACCATCTGGTTGACCCCGTCGTCTTCGGCCACGAGGACCCGGAGCGGGGACGGCTCGACGTCGTCGGGAGCACTCGGTGACGAGGTGTCGTCGGCCAGATCGATCGGAAGGCCAGCGGGGAGCGGCACGACGAACGAAAACGAGGACCCGACCCCGACGGTGCTCTGCACCGCGATCTCGCCGCCGAGGAGGTCCACGAGGCGGTGGCAGATGGCCAGGCCCAGGCCGGTGCCGCCGTACTGGCGGGTCGTCGACGTGTCGCCCTGCGTGAAGGGCTCGAACAGCCGATCCAGCCGGTCGGCCGGGATGCCGATCCCGGTGTCGCTCACGCAGAACCCCAGGTGCGTCAGGCCGTCGGCGGCGCCCTCCGCCGTCACCCGAGCCGTGATCGTGCCGGTGCTGGTGAACTTCACGGCGTTCCCCAGGAGGTTGACCAGCACCTGCTGCAGGCGGGCTTCGTCGCCCACCACCACCTCGGGCACCCCTGCGTCGACCTCGACCGCCACCCGGAGACCCCTGCGATCGGCGAGCGGCTGCACCAGCGAGGCGGAGCGCGCCATCGTGCGGGCCGGTGAGAACGGCCGGCTCTCCAGCTCGATGCGACCCGACTCGGCGGCCGAGAAGGACAGGATGTTGCTGATCGTGGAGAGCAGCAGCGTGCCGCTCCGATGGGCGAGCTGGACGTACTCGCGCTGGCCGAGGGTGAGGTCGGTGCCGAGCAGGAGGTCGGTCAGGCCGATCACGGCGTTCAGGGGCGTGCGGATCTCGTGGCTCATGCTGGCGAGGAACTGCGCCTTCTGCTCGGCGAGGTCCTCCGCAGCCTCCTTCGCCCGCATGAGGTGCTGCTCGAACTCCCGAGCCTCGGTCACGTCGGATTCGATGGCGATGAAGTTCGTCAGCCGACCATCCTCGTCCCGCACCGGGCACACCTCCATCGAGATCCAGTAGCGCCGACCGGACTTGGCGTAGTTCACCACCTCGCAGGTGAACCCCTCGCCCGCGTCGATTCGCGAGCGCATCATCGCCACGGTCTCCGCATCGGTGTCGGGTCCCTGCAGGACCTCGCCCGGCTGACGGCCGAGCACCTCGTCCAGCGCGTAGCCGGTCACCCGCGTGAAGGCTTCGTTCACCCACTCCACATCGCCGCGGGCGTCGGTGATCACCACCGGGTTCCCGGTGCGGCTCGCCACCTCGGACAGCTTGCGCAGGTCCACGTTGAGCTCGAGGAGGTGCTGGCGGGATGACTCCCGCTGCCGGTCGAGCCGGCGGTAGCCGATCAGGGCCACCACGACGACACCGGAGAAGCCCAAGAACGTCGTCACCAGCCCGATCACGAGCCCGCGAGCGTTGTCGAGCAAGCCGATCGTCGCCGCATTCGCCTCGCCCGCCCTCATCTTGCGGTTCACCTCGCCCTTGGCCACGAGGTCGTTGAAGCCGAGCTCGAGCCGGGCGAGCTCGTCGAGCACGTCCGGGCGGAGCTGGTCGGCCCCGGGCGAGTCGTCGATGATCGCCGTCACCCGGGGTTCCACGTCCAGGTCCCACCGGCGCGACAGCGAGCGGGCCTCAGCGAGGAGATCGTCGGTGCCGAGGGTCTGGCGCTGGTAGCTCAGCGAGGCCTCCCCCATCCGCTGGGTCACGAAGGCGCGGTGCAAGTCGAGGTCCTCGGCCGGGGTGCTTGGATCCTCCAGCGCCAGCGACAGCCGGAGCAGCTCGCGCTGCACCTGCGACAGGGTGCGCACGTTCGCGTTGACGATCTCGGCGGTGGTGGCGACGTTCGCCTCGAGGGTGCTCGACTGGCGGAGCATCATCGCCGCCAGTCCCAGCGTGGCGGCGAGCAGCCCGACCGCCAGCGCGGCGGTCACCGCCAGCGCCACGCTCATGCGGCGCCGCGTGGAGCGCGGGCTGACCGCTCGTCTTCGGGGTTCGCTCACCGCACGTCGATCGAGGCGAGCTGCCAGATCCAGAGCGGATCGTGCACGACGGGGTCGATGTCGAACGACTCGTAGGGGTAGATGACGCGGATCGGGCCGTAGCGGTCGACGGGCATCCGCTCACCGTCCACGGCCGTGGCGAGCAGCACGGGGTAGCGCTCGACATCGGCGATCGGGATGTCCACCTCGTAGTCGTTGAGGGCACGGGAGCGCAGGGTGGTCGCCCCCTGGCCGGCGCCGGCCACCTGGAGGAGCGTGCTCATCAGCGTGCCCTGGAACATCGCGACCCGACCCTCGGCCTGCTGGTCGTCCACGGAGTACTCCACCAGGCCGAGCCGCTCGAGCGTGGGCAGGTCGAGCTGGAGGGTGTCGCCGACGTTCGTGGTGGCGATGTCGCCCGAGAGGGTGAGGACCACGTCCTCCACGGGCGCCGGAACCGCGTCACCGGGCTCGAGGGTCGGGGCGGCGACCTCGGTGTACGGCGCCGGCTCCGGGGCAGCCTCCGAATCGCCCGATCCGCAGGCCGTCAGGAGCAGCCCGGCGAGGGCCGCCAGGCCAGCGGCCAGGGTGCGAGGGGTGCGAGCGAGCATGGCGATGTCCTCCGGGAGAGCGCTGGTTACCTGGTGCACTCTCGCGGGGCGGCATCTCGGGCTCGTCTGGTCATCCTCAAGATCGCGTCAAGACCGCCGATCTATCCGATGTGGACAAATCCCGGGCGATCTCCCGCGGCTCGGCAACAATGACGCATCAGGACCTGGCGCCGATCCCGCACCTCCCTCGCATGACGAGCCCCGCCCCCAAGGCGCGGGTGCTCGTGGTCGACGACGCCCCGGAGTTCCTCGAGCTGGTCGCCGGGCTCCTCCGCAAGGAGGGCTACGACGTGACCGAGGCAGCTGACGGCGCCATGGCGATCAGCGGGATCGGCGACGTCGACCCTGACCTCGTGGTGCTCGACCTCACCCTGCCCGACCTCGACGGGATGGAGGTGTGCCGCCAGATCCGGGAGCGGAGCGATGCCTACGTGCTCATGCTCACCGCCCGAGACGACGAGGTCGACCGGGTCATGGGGCTGAAGACCGGCGCCGACGACTACATGACCAAGCCCTTCTCACCCCGCGAGCTGAGCGCACGGGTGGAGGCTCTCCTCCGCCGTCCGCGGGCCTCGAGCCAACCGGCGGTCAGCGGGCCGGGCGAAGACGAGCTGGTCTTCGGTGACCTCGTGATCCGCCCCCTCGCCCGCGAGGTGGAGGTGGCCGGCGCGTCGATCGAGCTCACCCGCATCGAGTTCGACATCCTCGGAGTGCTGAGCGAGCGCCCGCGGATGGTGTTCAGCCGCGCCACTCTGCGCGAGCGCGTGTGGGGCGACAACTGGTTCGGAGACGATCACGTGGTCGACGTGCACATCGCCAACCTCCGCAAGAAGATCGACCTCGGCGACGGACCGAGCCACGTGCGCACCGTCCGCGGCGTCGGCTACCGCATGGAGGGCTGAGGCCCGCCGCCACAGCTGCTCGCCGGCAGCGACGACGGCCAGCAGCAGCATCACCCCCACCTGGATGTCGACCAGCTGCACCAGCGGGCCGGTCGAGCGCACGAGCAGGATCGTCTGCACGGCTGCGCCGGCCACGACTAGACGCGGGCCGCGCCCCACTCCCT
>DAIQBC010000172.1:0-6155 GCA_036781345.1 Acidimicrobiales bacterium
AATGAGGCTTGTTCCGCTCAAACTTCTCCTTAGCCATGACTGCTCTCTTCTCTCTCTCTCACTGGTACTGACTGGGGCGATGTGCTGGTGGGGTGGCGGCGCCCGGACTCGAACCGGGGACAACTCGATTATGAGCCGAGTGCTCTAACCAACTGAGCTACGCCGCCTCGGGTGCGCTGACCGAGCCCTCTGTGGGGATTGAACCCACGACCCCTTCCTTACCATGGAAGTGCTCTACCACTGAGCTAAGAGGGCGCACCGCAGACCGCTCCTCCTGGCGCAGGAGCGACCCGTGACAGTACAGGGCGCCGCCGGCGGTACTCCAATGGACCGTTGGCGCCCCAGATCTCGATGGGTCTAGAGGGGTGGCAATGGTTGGAAAGGCACCAGCTGTCGTGGTCCGTTCGACCCACAAACCGCTTCAGGTCCACGCCGCGGCGGCCGATCCACCACTATGAAAGTCGATCGTCTGGTGATCGAAGCCGGTCAGAACACCCTCACCCTCGACCTGCACCCGCGGCTCACGGTCCTGGCCGGGATGGGAACCGTCGAGCGAGAGAGCCTGGTGGGCGAGCTGATTGGGGCGTTGTCGGGGAGCCGACCCGGCCTGCACCTCGAGCTCGAGGAGCGCAGCGGCCGCCATCTGGCCGTCTTCCGCCCCACCGTGGGCCGCCACCGGATCGTGGACATCGACCAGGCGACGGACGTGACGGCGGAGTTCACCGACGCCGACGGTGCCTGCAACCTCCTCACCCATCTGGCGCTCGACTCGCAATCCGCCCGCCGCATGATGCGGATCGGAGCCGCCGACCTCGCCGCCAGCAGCAACCGCGGACAGGCAGTGGAGATGCTCGCTGGGCTCGACCAGCGACGCGTGTGGGCCTCGGCCGAGGCGCTGCGTCGTGCCGAAGGCGAGCTCACCTCCGAGGCCGAGGCGATCGGATCCTCACCCGAGGACGCCGCCATGATCGATGAGGTCGAGGCGCGCCACATCGCCGTCGAGCGGGCGGCCGATGTGCTCGAGAGCACCCGCAAGCGGACCATCTGGATCGGAGGCGTCTGCACCCTCGCCACCATCCCCGCAACTGTCGCCGCAGGTGCGGTGGGGCTGCTGTTCATCGTCATCGCGCTGGCCGGCGTCGCGGCGTCTCTCCTCTCGCGGGCCAAGCTCAGTCGAGCATCCAAGGCCGAGCAGAGCGCCCTGGCCGACGCAGGAGCGAACAGCTACCTCGGCTTCCAGCTCCAGCGGGTCAACGGCTTGCTCGCCAACGACGCCAACCGCAAGGTCCTCATGGGCGCGGCTGACGCCCGCCGGACCGCATTGGCCGGCTGGCAGCAGCTCGCGGGCGACATCCCCGTGGACTGGGCGCTCGCCAACCACGACGAGATCACCGAGGTGGCGCGGCTCCGACGGGAGATGGACGCCTTCGGGTCGATCCCGCCTGGAGTCGGTGCGCTGGACACGGCCGCCGACACCGACGTGGCCCACGTCCTGGTCAACCACATCGCGGAGGCCCAAGCGGTCGCAGGCGAGGGCGTTCCGCTGCTGCTCGATGACCCCTTCCGAGGACTCGACCCGACCCTGAAGCCACGCCTGCTCGAGTTGCTCGGGCGATCAGCGGGCGAGCCCCAGATCGTGTTCCTCACCGAGGACCCTGACGTGGCTGCCTGGGCGCGCCTCGAGGCGCTCACCGGCGAGGTGTCACTGATCGAGCCGGCTCCGGAGGACGACGTGGTCCGCGCCACCAGCGAGGCCATCCGCCTGTAGGTGGCGGCCCGCTAGGTTGCCGCCGATGGAGCTGCGGCTGGCCACGCTCGACGACGCGGAGGCCATCCGCCAGATCTACAACCTCGAGGTCACCACCTCCACGGTCACCTTCGACCTGGTGCCCCGCTCCGTAGAGGACCAACGGGCGTGGCAGGCCGAGCGGTCCGGAGCGCGGGCGGTCCTCGTCGCCGTGGCGGACGGTGAGGTGGTCGGGTTCGGATCACTGTCCCCTTGGCGGGACCGGCCCGCCTACGCCACCACTGTCGAAGATTCGGTGTACGTGCACCGCGCGCACCACGGCCAGGGCATCGGGCGGGCCCTCCTCACCGAGCTCGTCGTCACGGCCACGGCCCACGGCTTCCACGCCTGCATGGCCCGCATCGTGGGTGGCCACGAGGCATCCATCGCCCTGCACGCGTCCTGCGGCTTCGACATGGTGGGCACCGAGCGCGAAGTCGGGCGGAAGCTGGGCAAGTGGCTCGACGTCGTCATCATGGAGCGCCTTCTCGCATGACCGCCGACGACACCTTCCCCCGCCAGAGCGCTCGCACCCAGCGCTTCACGCTCGGCGCGCCCCGCGACATCACGGTGTCGCCGGGTGGCGATCGGCTCGCCTTCCTGCGCTCTGGCGGGCCAGAGGACCCGGTGACGTCACTCTGGGCCCTCGACCTCCCCAACGGGACCGAGCGGGTCGTCGCGGACCCGAGCGCCCTGCTCCACGAGGGCGGCGACCTCCCCCCGGAGGAGCGGGCCCGGCGCGAGCGGGCGCGGGAGAGCGCGGCGGGGATCACCGCCTATGCCACGGACGACCAGCATCGGGTGGCCGCCGCGGCGCTGGCCGGACAGCTGGTCGTGGCCGACCTCGTGGACGGCACCGCCCGCCACATGCCCGTGCCCACCGCTGTGATCGATCCCCGCCCCGATCCCACCGGCCGACGCGTGGCCTGGGTCGACGGGCGATCGCTCTGGGTGGCCGAGCTCGCAGACCCGTCGTCGGCACGACGGCTGGTGGGGGAGGAGGACCCCGAGGTGCGGTGGGGCGTGGCCGAGTTCGTAGCCGCGGAGGAGATGGACCGCGACCGGGGCTACTGGTGGGCGCCTGACGGTTCGGTCCTGCTGGTGACACGCGTCGACGACGCTCCCGTTCAGCGCTGGTGGATCGCTGACCCTGCCCAGCCGGCCGAGGCCCCCACCGAGGTGGCCTACCCGGCGGCCGGCACCCCCAATGCCGAGGTGAGCGCCTGGATCGTGCCCCTCGACGGGGAACGGCTGGAGGTGACCTGGGACCGGGCGGCCTGGCCCTACCTCGCCAGCGGTGGTTGGGACCGCCATGGGCCGCTGATCGCCGTGCACCCGCGCGACCAGCGCTCGATCGAGGTGCGCGCCGTCGACCCCCTCACGGGCGCGACAGAGGTGGTGTGGGCGGACGCCGACGAGGCGTGGGTGGAGCGGCTGCCCGGCACGCCGGCCCGGCTGGCTGACGGCCGCCTCGTCGTCGGAACCGACGACGGCGCGTGCCGCCTCGTCGTGGGCGGCCACCCGGTGACCCCGACTGACCTCCAGGTGCGGGGAGTGGCCCACCTCGGCGACGACGATCTGCTCTTCACGGCCAACCCCATCGCCGATGCCACCGCCAGCGACGTGTGGCGCTGGTCGTCGGGCGGGCTTGAGCGCCTCACTGCTGGCGACGGCGTGCACAGCGCGACAGCGGGCGGGTCGACCGTGGTGATCCGCCGCGCCGCACTCGATCAGGTCGGTGCCAACGTCGCCGTGCGCGGCGGCCCCACCCTCACCTCGCTCGCCGCCACGCCGCTGGTCACTCCCCGGGTCACGCTTCGCCACGTCGGCGACCGGCGCCTGCCCACCGCGGTGCTGCTGCCCGCCAACGCGCCGGCCGATGCACGCCTTCCCGTGCTGCTCGACCCCTATGGCGGTCCTCACGCCCAGCGCGTGGTGCGCGCCCAGGGCGCTTACCTCACCTCGCAGTGGTTCGCCGACCAGGGCTTCGCCGTCGTGGTGATCGACGGTCGGGGCACGCCGGGGCGCGGCTCGGCTTGGGAGCGAGCGGTCAACCGGGACCTCGCGGCTCCGGTGCTCGAGGACCAGCTCGATGGACTCGCCGCCCTGGCCGAGGTGGAGCCGCGCCTCGACCTGAAGCGAGTTGCGATCCGGGGCTGGAGCTTCGGCGGGTACCTGGCCGCCCTCGCTGTGCTCCGCCGCCCGGACGTGGTGCACGCCGCCATCGCCGGCGCGCCCGTGACCGACTGGTCGCTGTACGACACCTTCTACACCGAGCGGTACCTCGGACAGCCCGACATCGATGCGGATGCCTACGCCCGCAGTTCTGTGCTGGCCGATGCCGCCGCCCTCACTCGGCCGCTCCTCCTCGTGCACGGCCTAGCGGACGACAACGTCGTGAGCGCCCACACCCTGCGGCTGTCGGCCGCGCTGCTTGCCGCCGGACGACCCCACCAGGTGCTGCCGCTCACCGGCGTCACCCACATGGCCTCCCAGGAGGACGTGGCCGAGAACCTCCTCCTTCTCCAGCTTGCCTTCCTCACCACGGCGCTGGGCCTGACGTCCTGATGTCCTGACGCGAAGGAGCCCCGCTGACGCGGGGCTCCTCACCGTGGGCCCGGAAGGATTTGAACCTCCGTAGGCAATGCCGACTGGTTTACAGCCAGTTCCCTTTGGCCACTCGGGCACGGACCCAAGGTCCATGACGATACAGGGCGCTAGCGTTTCGGTTCATGCCGAGCTTCGACGTGGTGTCCGAGATCGATCAGCAGGAGATCCGCAACGCGGTGGACCAGGTGTCCCGTGAGGTGGCCACGCGCTACGACTTCAAGGGAACCGATACCACGATCGAGCTGAGCCCCACCGAGATCAAGCTCCACTCGTCAAGCGAGGACCGCCTGGCTGCGCTGCGGCTGGTGCTGGAGGAGAAGCTCGTGAAGCGACAGGTATCGCTGAAGGCCCTCGACTACCAGAAGGTGGAGGAGGCGTCCGGAGCCACCGCCCGCCAGCTGGTGAAGCTCGTGGCCGGGATCTCCAAGGAGAAGGCCACCGAGCTCAACAAGCACATCAAGAGCCTCACTCTCAAGGGCGTGCAATCACAGGTGCAGGGTGAACAGCTGCGCGTCACCGGCAAGAAGCGCGACGACCTCCAAGCGGTGATCGCCGCTCTCAAGGACCACGACTTCGGCATCCCGCTGCAGTTCACGAACTTCCGCGACTGATCGCCTCAGTCGTAGTAGCCGGAGTGGATGTACACGCAGGGCACTCCCTCGCGGTGGAACATGTCCACGTTGCGCCGGTCGTCCTCGAAGGCCAGCCGCAGCTCGAAGCCGTGCGCCCGTAGGTCGTAGACGGCATCGCGCTTGAACTCCCGGGCCGCGCCGTAGTCGTGCCAGTCGCGCATGATGAGCAGGTCCCACCGCAGGCCGTGCGCGGCCAGCCAGGCCAGCGTCTGCGCCTGCACGCGGATGGGGCGAGCCGTGAGCAGCACGACCCGGAGCAGCGGGTCGAGTACCTCGAGCAGGCGAGCCACTTCGCCGATCAGCTCGTCCTCGCCCACCGCCTCGAAGAAGGCGTCCCAGTCCCGCCGGGGACGCTCGAGCAGGTGCTGGCGACCGGCAGCGTCAGACAGCACACCGTCCATGTCGAAGACCACCGACGGTCCAGGCGCGACCGGGCCGGTCCGCCAGTGCCAGTGGACCGGGTGGCTCACCCTCTCAGTCTTCCGACGGCGACTCGACCGCGCGGCGCTTGATCTCCGCCACCACGTTGGGGTCGGCGAGGGTGGTGGTGTCGCCCAGCGAGCGGCCTTCGACGACGTCGCGCAACAGGCGGCGCATGATCTTCCCCGACCGGGTCTTGGGCAGCTCGTCCGTGAAGATCACCATCTTCGGGCGAGCGATCGGGCCCAGCTTCGCGGCCACATGCTGCCGCAGCTCCTCGCCCAGCTCGTCACTGGGGGTGTGGGTGCCCCGGACGATCACGTAGGCCATGATCGCCTGGCCGATGACGGCGTCTGACGCTCCGACGACGGCCGCCTCGGCCACCGCCGGGTGGTCGACCAGTGCGCTCTCCACCTCGGTGGTGGAGATGCGGTGGCCGGAGACGTTCATCACATCGTCCACGCGCCCCAGGAACCAGAGGTAGCCGTCGGCGTCGAGCTTGCAGCCGTCGCCGGCGAAGTAGCGGCCCGGATAGCGGGTCCAGTAGGTCTCGCGGTAGCGCTCGGGGTCGCCGTAGATCCCGCGCAGCATCGACGGCCAGGGCCGGGTGATGGTGAGGTAGCCGCCGCCCTGCTCGACGCGGCGGCCCTCCTCGTCGACCACCTCCACCTCGATGCCTGGCAGCGCGAAGGTGGCCGAGCCCGGCT
>DAIQBC010000173.1:0-6135 GCA_036781345.1 Acidimicrobiales bacterium
CGTGTTCTGCACGATCTCCGGCTACGGCATGACCGGTCCCTACAAGGACATGCCCAGCCACGGGATCGCCTACGACGTGTGGGCGGGCCTGGTGGCGCCCGAGATCACGGAGGACGGGTTCTGCGCCATCCCCGAACACCCGTCGGTCGGCATCCACGCCGGCCCCCTCTTCGGCGCCCTGGGGGTGCTGGCCGGCATCACCCGTGCCCGCGCCACAGGCGAGCCCTGTCGTCTTGAGATCGCGCAGTCCGACGCGGCCGCAGCGATGGACTGGCTCCGCAGCGAGACCTGGAAGGCCTACGAGCGACCCGAGAGCGAGGTCACCGGCAACCAGGCCGATGGCTACGAGCGGCGGGCGCCGGGCACGGGCGGCATGCGCGACGGCGTGCGGTACCAGTTCTACGAGACCGCCGACGGGTACGTCCTCTTCATGGCCTCGGAGCGGGAGTTCTGGGAGAACTTCTGCCGAGCCGTGGATCGCGCTGACCTGTTCGAGCGTCACCCTGGTTCGCAGTACGCCGATCACGCGCGGGGGAACAACGAGCTCCGCAGGGAGCTGGCCCAGATCTTCCGCGCTCGCACCACGGCCGAGTGGATCGAGCTGGGCGGCCGGGCCAACACCCCGATCGCGCCGGTGAACACGCCCAAGACGCTGGCCGATGACCCGCAGTTCCAGGTCCGGCTCCCGTGGATCCCGCAGGAGCGCGTCGGGACCGCCCAGGTCCCCTCGCCCATCAAGGTGGTGGGCGAGGAGCACCCGCTCCCCCATAGGGCGCCGACGGCCGGGGAGCACACCGAGGTCGTGCTGCGCGACGTCCTGGGCTACGACGCCGAGCGGATCGCCCACCTACGGGCGTCGGGGGCGCTCGGCTGAGCTCGGCTCATTCGGCAGCTGCTCACGCGTGAGGGGCGATGACAACCAGTACTCCAGGCGCGCCGCCTCGGTGGGGTGCGGCGACCAGAACAGATCCGCCAGGCTCAGCCCGCTGCTGCGCAGGGTCTCAACCCGTCGCACGAGGTCGACGAGGTGACGTCGGGCCGGCTCGCCCTCCCGGCTCCGGGACGACAGGAGCAGCATCCAGTCGTCGAGGTAGGGGCTGATGGGGCGGTCGAGCTCCGCCAACGACGTCAGGAGGCGGCCGGCGGAGATGCCCATCGGTGACGGGTGACGGGCGAGGGTGGTCAGCCACAGGGCGACCTGGACATCCTCCAGGGCCGCCCTCTCGGCTTGGGGCCACGACGGGTAGCCGGCTTGGCGCAGCTTGGCGAAGAGGACCTCTGGGGGGGTGGAGAGGAGCCCCGCAGTGAGCAGCTCGAGCACCCGCGGCAGCAGGGCGCGGAGGTCTTCGGCCGTGCCCCAGGTGGTGACGGCGTGCGGCAGCCAGCGATCGATCGCGGCCGCCGGCACGGACCGGGTCGGCCCGCCGAGCGCGGCGACATCCTCGAGTGTCACGTCTCGCCGGTGCAGCACCATCGACGGTCCCAGTCGGTTGCCCGCGAAGGCCGCGTAGCTGCGCTCTACGGCCAGCCCCAGGATCCGTTCGGGCTCGGGCCGGGCGTCCTTGGTGGCCCGTCGCTCCATGGTGGCCATGATGACCCATCGCGACCCACGGGTCATCACATCGGCGTCAGGCGTGGCGCGCGGCCGATGGTCAGCCGAGCAAGGCTCGCATCTGTCGGGTGCGTTCTTCGGCGTTGGCCACTCTGCGGGCCAGTCGCGAAGGGTCGTCCTCGGGCTCGACGGTGGGGCCCGCGCCGAGGTCCCAGGCCCGGGCCACGTCCTGCGGGGGCAGGCCGGCCAGGATGGCGGCGGCTTGGACGCACGCACCGGCGGCGGCCAGCGAGCCGGCGCGGGCGGGCACCACGGCCCGATCGGCGAGCGTCGCCAACAGCTGGGCGTGGGCCTCGAGAGCCGGCTCTGGGCCGGTGAGCCGCAGCGGCTCCTCGTCGTCGAGGCCGGCGCCGGCATCGACGATCTGGTCGATGCCGTCGAGGGCGGCGCAGGCCACGCCGTCGAAGGCGGCCCGGGCCAGTCCCGCACGGGTGGTGCCGGTCCGCAGGCCCGTGAGGACGCCTCCATCGCGTCCGTGCATGCCGGGCACCAGCAGGGGCCCGTCGTCGTCGGGCCCCGCGGCCAGTGCCAGCGCGCCGAGCTCGTCGGGGTGGAGGTCGAGCAGGTCGCCGATGGCGTGTATCAGGGTGGCCCCGCCGGGGGCCATGACCACCGCGAGGTGGCCACCCGACGCATTGGCGTGGCTCTGCACGCCGCCGGTGGCGTCGGCGACCGGTTTGGCAAGGCCGGCCAGGACGGCGGTGGTGGTGCCGAGGGACACCGCAGCCTGACCCTGCCGGAGCCCGAGAGCGAGGGCGACGGCCATCGATTCGCCGGTGCCGGGAGCCACCACCGGACGACCTCGCAGGCCGAGCAGCTCGTACACCGGCGCCGTCAGCCAGTCGGCCCGCTCCGTCGGTCCGAGGACCTCCGGGAGGCGAGCCAGCCAGGTGGCCCCCCGACCTCCGAGGGCGTCCAGCACGTCGGTGATCCACGAGTCCGTGGACGGCGACCAGGCGCCGGTGAGCGAGGCGCTGCCCCGGTCGGTGACCCTGCGTCCGGACAGGCGGTAGGTGAGCCAGTCGTGCGGCAGCAGCACCGCCCCGATCCTTCCGAAGGTGCCCGGATCGGTCCGCCGGAGCCAGGAGAGGCGAGCCACCGCCGAGGACGGGTCGGGGAGCATCCCGGCTTCGCGGGCCCAGCGGTCGGCGCCGAGGGCATGGCGGAGCCGAGCAGCGTCGGGCTCGGTGTCGGCCTCGGCCCAGGGCTGCACGGGGCGGAGCACGGCGCCCGCCCCATCGAGCAGCACGAGCCCGGGGTGGCTGCCGCAGACGGAGATGGCGGCGATGTCGCGCTCACCGGCCTGGGCCGCAGCGGCCACCAGGGAGCGCCACCATGCCGTGGGGTCCTCGATGTCCACCTCCGGTCCGAGGTCCACGTGGCGGGCTCGTCCGTCGGACAGAAGCGATCCAGTGGCTGCGTCGCGGACCTCGACGGAGGTGGAGCGCGGTCCGAACGCGACCCCCAAGACCAGCGCCATGGCGCGCAGCATACGGGCACGACGGCTGGCGGCTTCAGTCCAACAGCGCGGCGACCACCTTCGTGAGCTGCGGCCCCAACGGGTCCCCGAGCAGTTCGCGGAGGTCGCCGGCCATCGTGAGGACGTCCGGGAAGGCGCCGAGGGTCCACCGGGCGAAGAACCCGTCGTCCATCCAGGTGGCCAGCTCGGGCTCGAGGGGCCCTTGGGGGAGGTGCAAGGCGTGCGGGGAGCGGCGCAGGTGGGTCCAGGACCAGTCGGTGGCGTGGGCCGTGGCCCGCGCTACCAGCGTGGCCGGATCCTCGGCGGTCCGGTCGGCCGAGGTCGTGGGGGCGAGGGCCGGGTGGAGCGCCGCGATCTGGCTCCAGGACGACATGAGGCCGCGGCGCCGGTGGGGCTGGCACCAGGTGTCGAGCACCCGATCGAGCCAGGTGGACGTCCACAGCTCGGCGGTGGACCGCGGTGGCGGAGGGGTGGAGAGGCCGAGGACCCGCCGGCACAGGTCGGGGATCGTGCCGACCGCGGGCCCGGTCAGCTCGGTGAGCACGCCGGCGCGCCGCAGGAGCGATGCCTCGCCACCACGACGGTCGACCAGGAAGGTGATGGCGCTGGCTGCCGGCGCCGGCCCGGCTCCGTCCAGGTGGTGGGCACGGCCGCGGGCGCGGATCCCGAAGGCGGACCACGTCAGGGGTGCCGTGAAGCCGGCCAGCACGTCGAAGGGATGCACGTCGGCGTCGACGGGCTTGATCGCTAGGGCGACGTCGGGCCCAACGTGCACGAGCACGTGCCCGACCTCCTCGAGGCTCGCCTGGTCGGTGATGCGAGCCAGGGAGCGCAGCAGACGGGAAGGGGGGGCGGATCGCATCGGAGCACCTCACGGGCGACGCTTGGTCGTGGAGGCGATCCGTGGATCGCGAGGCCGCCAGCATGGCAGCCGCGGAGCGACCGCGGAAGGGGGGCGCTGGCCCTAGGCCGGGATGGCGTGGGCGCCGCGCTCGGCGGGCGGCGGGAGGTCGACGTCGTCAGGGTCGACGCGGTCGATGAACCGGGAGGCGGTGCCCCATCGGCGCTCGGTGAGGATGCGGGCGAGGCGGGCGTCGCTGGCAGCGTAGGCGTGGAGCGCCTCGTTGGAGAGGTCGTGGATCCTCGTGCGGTCCACCTCGATGGGTGACAAGCCGACGAAGCGGGCGATCGACTTCAGCGAGCACGAGATGCGCATCGCGGGGCCGACGTCGCCGCGGTAGAGGCGATAGGCGTCGAGGTGACCGTGGTCGAACCAGCAGGCCCGGTAGGCACCGCGATGGCCCGGGAGGGGCGCCCGCCGCATCGTCATGGTGGGGTCGTGCTGGAGGCGCAAACCGAGGGAGAGCCCGTGGTGGATGGCGCGGTCGGCCAGGAAGGGCAGGTCGAAGGCGGCGCCGTTCCAGGTGGCGATGACCCCGGGCTCCAGCTGACGCAACCGGTCGTCGAGGTCGACGAGGAGGAGGTCCTCGCGTCCGGTGAAGACCTCCTCGAACCCGGGCCCGGCGAGGGCCACGGTGATGACGGCGGCCACCCGCGGGTCGAGCCCGTTGTCCGTGGTGTCGGTTTCGATGTCGAGTCCGTAGACCGCCGGCTGTCGACGCATCCCCACCCCCGCACGCGTTTGGGTCTGGCGGTGAGCCTAGGAACGCAGCGCGCGCTCTCGGTGGATGGTGAGCTCAGCCGAGGCCCGGAATGGGCAGCCGCGTGAGGGTCCGCAACCACCGGGCGATCTCCGGCGTGAGGGGCTCGTCGAGGCGCTCGAGCTCGAACGTGACGGCCAGCTCGCCGTCACCGGGGCGGACCTCGCGGAGCCGCGCACCCTTCGGCAGCGGCGGGAGGGGCAGGTACCCGCGGAAGAAGCGCACCAGCGGGGCCGGCAGACCCACGATCGTCATCCGCTTCGGAGCCAGGCGCAGGAAGCGGCCTGACACCTCGAGGTTGGCGAGGGTCTCGCTCATCCTGATCCCACGCACGCCCGTGGTGAGCAGCACTCCCTCCTCCGTGAGGGCCAGCTGGATGGGCAGCCGGGCCGTGTGGATCCAACGGTCGACGTTGTCCTGCGACACGTAGGCGCGCAGGCCCACCGCGGATGCCTGGAGGCGGGGCGGGAGGCCGGGCGCCACGCGGAGCCGCTCCAACCGCAGCACGAGGCGGTCGAGCACCAGGCCCGCCGCCAGCACCGCCGGCACCTCGATCTTCAGGACGTCGAGCTCGCCCCGCAGCAGGCCCTGGGGCGTGATCTTCATCCGGGGACGGACGGGGTGGTCGAGGACGCGGGAAGCGGCGTCATCGACGAGGGCGAGGAACGAGGCCAGCAGCGGCGGGTCGGTGCGGGCCTCGTCGGCGGCTGCCGTCGCCTCCGCCACGCGCTCGGGATCGGCCAGCAGCCCCCACGGTGTCGCGGCGAGGTCGGCGAGCTCGTCGTCAGTGGGCGTCACGATTCCTGCAGGCTACGGCCGAGCCCGGCGGCACCGTGGCATGGCCGTGTCTCGGGGCTACAGGCGGCGGGCGGCCAACGATGCCACCTCGGAGCGCTCGCAGTGCGCCAGGCGGATGTGTCCGAAGCAGCGCTCGCCGTCGAAGGCGTCGATCAGCACGGACACCGCGTTGGTGTGCTCCGACAGGTAGGGCGCATCGATCTGGCTCGTGTCGCCTGTGAACACCACCTTGGTGCCCTCGCCCACCCTGGTGAGGATCGTCTTGAGGGTGGTGGGCTCGAGGTTCTGGGCCTCGTCGACCAGCACGTAGGTGCCGTGCAGCGAGCGTCCGCGGAGGTAGGTGACGGCCTCCATGGTGAGCTTCTCCCGTTCGGTGAGCTCGTCGAGCATCGCCCGGGCGTCGGCGTGGCTCCGATGCTCGGTGAGGGCGACGAGGGCGTCATGCACGGCGGCCATCCAGGGGTTGAGCTTCTCGTCGAGCGTGCCGGGCAGGAACCCGAGCTCGGCCTTGCCGACGGGCACCACCGGCCGGTAGACGGCCACCTTGTCGTAGAGGTTGGACTCCATCACCTGCTCCAGGCCGG
>DAIQBC010000174.1:0-6079 GCA_036781345.1 Acidimicrobiales bacterium
GGGTCGCCGGACTCGGCGTGCCGCGAGGCGAGCGGCCGTGTCCGCGCCGCCCTGCTGTCGAGCGGCTGCACCTGGCCGATGCAGCGCGTCACGGTCAACCTGGCGCCCCCCACGGTGCGCAAGATCGGCTCGGGGCTCGACCTCGCCATCGCAGTGGCCGTGCTGGTGGCGTCGGGGCAGGTGCCGCCAGCCGCGGCCGAGGGCAGAGCGTTCCTCGGTGAGCTCGGGCTCGACGGCGCGCTGCGCCCGGTGCCGGGCACGCTCTGCCTCATCGAGGCCCTGCGGGAGCCATCCGTGGTGCTGCCCGCGATCAGCGCGAGCGAGGCGGGCTTGATCGGTGGGCGCACGATCCATGGGATGGCGTCCCTGGGGGCGGTCGTGGCCTGCCTCAAGGGGCAGGAGCCGTGGCCCACCACCGCCTCCTTGGCCCCGCTCGAGGAGATGCGCAGGGGGCCGGATCTGGCGGACGTCCGCGGCCAGCCAGTGGCGCGCTACGCGTTGGAGGTGGCAGCTGCGGGTGGCCATCACCTGCTCCTCCTCGGCCCGCCCGGCGCCGGCAAGACGATGTTGGCCTCCCGCCTGCCCGGCCTGTTGCCGCCGCTCGACGACAACGCCGCGTTGGAGACCACACGGATCCACTCGGCCGCCGGTCTCGGCCTCCCTGCCGGGGGCCTGGTCCGGCAACCGCCCTTCCGGGCTCCTCACCACGGTGCCTCATCGGTGGCACTGGTGGGCGGTGGCAGTCCCACCATGCGGCCCGGCGAGATCAGCACCGCGTGCAACGGCGTGCTCTTCCTGGACGAGCTGGCCGAGTTCGCCACGCACGTGCTCGACGCCCTGCGCCAGCCACTGGAGGAGGGTGTGGTGCGAGTGGCCAGAGCCGCCGCCACCGTCACCTACCCCGCCCGCTTCCTCCTGGTCGCAGCCATGAACCCGTGTCCCTGTGGCTACGGCGGCCGCCCGGGCGGATGCCGTTGTTCCGAGGCTGCTCGAGCCCGCTACCAGCGCCGCCTGTCGGGCCCCTTGCTCGACCGGTTCGACCTGCGGGTCGAGGTCAGCCGCCCCTCCGTCAGCGAGCTGATGGGCCACGAACGCAGCGAGTCCTCGGCCGCCGTGCGGACGCGGGTGCTCGCGGCCAGAGACATGGCCCTGCAGCGAGGGGTTCCCACCAACGCACGCATCCCGGTTGAGCGCCTGGACGAGCTGGCTCCGCTCACCGACGACGCCGCCGATGTGCTGGTGCAGGCCTTGCGGAGCGGTCGGCTGTCGGCACGCGGGCTCCATCGGGTGCGGCGGGTGGCACGCACGGTGGCCGATCTGCATGGCTCGGCCGCCGTCGTGTCGGCGGCCCACGTCGCCACCGCGTTGAGCCTTCGCATCGACGCTGTAGGCAGCGCGGACCGGCAGGCGTTGACGGCATGACCGACGACCGCGCCCTGGGCTTCACGATTCTGCTCGCCGGCCACCCGAGCGTGGGACCGCGTCGACTCACGGAGCTGCTCAGCGGGCCCGGCGCCGAACGTGGATGGGCCGAGGTGGGTGGTGACCCCGCCACCGACCCGCTCGCAACGCTGGCCGCACACCGCCAGGCAGGGGTGCAGGTCTTGGAGCGGCACCAACCGGGCTACCCGGACCCGCTCCGTGGCGACGTCGAGCCCCCGGCCCTGCTCTTCGCGCAGGGCGACCTGGGCGCCATCGACCCCACGCGGGTGGCCATCGTGGGGACCCGACGCTGCACGGGGGCTGGCGCCGGGTTCGCTCGCGAGCTCGGGCGCGACCTCACCGAAGCCGGCGTGGCCGTGGTGTCGGGCCTCGCCCTCGGCATCGATGGTGCTGCTCACCGCGGCGTGCTCGACGCCGGTGGCGCCCCGGTTGGGGTTGTGGGGTGCGGGCTCGACGTCGTCTACCCCTCCCGACATCGTGATCTTTGGGAACGCGTTCGCGCGACCGGGGTGCTGCTCAGCGAGGCTCCGCTCGGGGTGCGCCCGGCCGCCTGGCGGTTCCCGGCCCGCAACCGGATCATCGCCGCGCTCGCTGATCTCGTCGTGGTGGTCGAGTCCCACGCCACCGGCGGCTCGATGCACACTGTCCGTGAAGCCGACGACCGTGCCGTCCAGGTGATGGCGGTGCCGGGTTCGGTGCGGAGCCCGGCGGCGGCAGGCACCAACCGATTGCTGGCCGAAGGCTGCGCGCCGGTCCGCGACGCCACGGACGTCTTGGTAGCGCTCGGGCTGAGCGTGGCCACCCGGGCCGCGGCGGTCGAGGTGCGCCCGCGCCCCGACGGTGCCGGACGGGCGGTGCTGACCGCCCTCGACTGGGACCCGGCCACCCTCGAGCACCTCGCGGTGCGGACGGGACTACCCCTGCCCGAGCTGGCGCTGGCTCTCGAGGGGCTGTCGGCGAGCGGGTGGGTGGCGTGCGCAGGCGGGTGGTACGAGCGGGTGGCCGGATGAGCCGCGGTCCCACGCCGCACCGGGGGGCCGACGGTACGGTGACGACATGGCCTGGGACGAGCGCGCCTTCCTCGCATCCCTCACCTCGGCTGCCCCTCGCACGGTCGGGGCTTACGCCAGCGACCTGGCCGGCTTCGTCGAGTGGGCCGGGCGGGGCGGGGTCACGGATCCGGGGGCCGTCGACCGCACGCTCCTCCGTCGCTACGTCGCCCACCTGGCGACGAGGCGCTACGCCAAGCGATCGATCGCCCGGAAGGTATCCACCCTGCGCCGGTACTTCGCCTGGGCCGCCCGCACGGCAAGGGTCCCCATCGACCCGTCCAGTGGGCTGTCGGCCCCCCGGGGCGACGGGCGGCTGCCCCGGGTGCTGCGCCAGGACGAGCTCACGACGCTGCTCGACGACCCGCCGGCCGCCGTCGCCGGCGACGATCCCGCTGTGCGGGCCCGCGACGACGCCATCCTCGAGCTGCTCTATGGCAGCGGGCTCCGGGTGGGTGAGCTGTGCTCGATGGGTCCCGCCGACATCGACCTCGACCGTGAGCGAGCCACCGTATGGGGCAAGGGCGGCAAGCAGCGCACCATTCCCCTCAGCCAGCCTGCCGTTGGTGCCCTGCGAGCCTGGATTGCCGGGCACCGGCGGGCCCTCGCCGGCCCGGCCGTCGACGGCGACGCTCTCTTCGTCAACCGCCGCGGTCGTCGCCTCACCCCACGGGACGCGCGCCGCATCCTCGACCGCCGATCATCGGCTCCCACCCACCCGCATGCCCTCCGCCACACCTTCGCCACCCACCTGCTCGACGGCGGGGCCGACCTCCGGTCCGTGCAAGAGCTGCTGGGTCACGCCGATCTGGCCACCACGCAGCGGTACACTCACGTCAGTCGTGAGCGGTTGCGCTCGGTGTACGACGCCACCCATCCGCGGGCCCAGGGATGACTCCTCGATGAGCAACGATCTCGAACCCGACATCGACCGCCTGTGGGCCGAGTACAAGGCCGACGGTCGGCGCGAGCAGCGTGATCAGCTCATCGTCCACTACTCGCCGCTGGTGAAGTACGTCGCCGGCCGGGTGGCCACCGGCCTTCCACAGAGCGTCGACCAGGCCGACCTCGTCTCGTACGGGATCTTCGGGCTCATCGACGCGATCGAGAAGTTCGATCTCGAGCGTGGCTTCAAGTTCGAGACCTACGCCATCGCCCGGATCAAGGGCAACATCCTCGACGAGCTCCGCTCGATCGACTGGGTGCCCCGTTCGGTGCGGGCCAAGGCCCGGGCCCTCGAAAAGGCGTACTCCACGCTGGAGGGCAAGCTGCACCGCACGCCCACCGACGAGGAGCTGGCCGCTGAGCTGGACCTCACCGAGGACCAGCTCCAGACCACCCTCGGGCAGATCTCCTTCACCGGCCTCGTCGCCCTCGACGAGATGCTCTCCGGTGGCGACCGAGCCGACTCGGCCACCCTGGGAGACACCCTCCCTGACGCCGGCATGGGCCCGGTGGCTGCCTTCGAGGTGGAGGAGATGCGCCACCTCCTCGCCGATGCCATCAACCGGCTCCCCGAGCGGGAGAAGACGGTGCTCACGCTCTACTACTACGAGGGTCTGACCCTCGCGGAGATCGGATCAGTCCTCGGTGTCACCGAGAGCCGCATCTGCCAGGTGCACACCAAGGCCGTGATCCAGCTCCGGGCGCGCATCGCCGCGTCCGAGCGCGAGTTGGCCTAGTCACCTCGCGCGCCCCGGCGCGCCGCACCACCTGCCTCCCCCTCCTCAGCCCTGTCGCGCCCGTGAGGGGGAGGCTCCATGCCTCGAGCTCTGCTCGTCCTGTGCTGCGCTGTGGTGTGCAGCGCCTCGCTCGCTGTCCCGGTGGCCGCCGGCCCCGGCCCCCGCCGCTATGTCCCTCCGGTGGACGCCCCCGTCAGTGACCCCTTCCGTCCGCCCTCCCGCCCCTACGGCCCGGGCAATCGGGGCCTGGAGTACGCGACGGCGGCCGGCACTCCGGTGCATGCGGTGGCCGACGGGCGGGTCACCTTCGCGGGGAGCGTGGCCGGATCGCTCCACGTCACGGTCCGCCATGCCGACGGTGTCCGCACCACGTACTCGTTCCTGGCCCGCATCGACGTCGTCCTCGGCCAGCAGGTGCGGCAAGGTGCCCTCGTGGGCGCCACGGCGGGAGCACTCCACTTCGGGGCCCGCCGCGGCGACGCCTACTTCGATCCCGCCTCCCTCTTCGTGGACGCGCTGCCGCGGGTGCACCTCATGCCCTTCGACGAGCCGCCCGGCGCCGGGGCGGCTGGCGAGCGGAGCGCCGTTCGTCAGCTCATCGGCGGCCTCCTCGGCCGAGCGGGCTCGGTCGCAGGGTGGCTGAGGGGCGACGGCGGGACGCTGCTTCGCACGGTGGGCCACTACGCCTCTCGCTTCACCTTCCCCGCCGCCCTCCTCGATGGCTCTGCCACCCTGGCGCGCATCTGGGAGCGAGCACGCTTGGCATCGAGGCGGGCCTGCAGTGCGGGCGACGTCGAGCCTCTGGCGCCGGCCAGACGGCGCCTGGCGATCCTGGTCGCCGGCCTGGGCTCGCACAGCCGCAGCTCGACGGTCGACCAGGTCGACACGGATCAGCTCGGGTACGCCCGGCCCGACGTGCTCCGCTTCAGCTACGCGGGGGGTCGGGTGCCAGATCCCAGCGACGGGTTCAGCACGATCCCCGCCACCGACTACGACGCGCCGGAGACGCAGACCGACCTGCGCGTCACGGGGGCCCGGTTCGCCGACCTCATCGAAATCGTGGCCGCCGAAGCCCCGGGCGTGCCGATCGACTTGTACGCCCACTCGCAGGGAGGAGTCGTGGTCCGGGTTGCCCTCATCGAGCTCGAACGACGTCACGGCCTCGAGTGGCTGCGCCGCCTGGGTCTCGTCGCCACCCTCGGATCGCCCCACGGAGGCGCCGACCTCGCCACAGCTGTCCACGGCGTGTCCCTCACCGGGGCGGGGGCCACCGCCCTCGATGCCTTCTCCGCCGCCACCCACCAGGAGCTCGACCATGAGGCCACGTCGGTCGGCCAGCTCTCCGAGGTCTCCGACCTGGTCGCTGAGCTGGCCCGCCACTCCGTTCCCGATGTCGTGGATGCTGTCTCGATCGCGGCTCGCGGTGACCTCATCGTGCCGGTGCCCCGCAGCGTGGCCCCCGGCATGGAGGAGGTGGTGGTGCCGCTCACCGGCCGGTCCGCCCACAGCGATCTGCCCGGCAGTCCGGAGGCCACCCGCGAGCTGGCACTGGCGCTTGCTGGTCTGCCACCTGGCTGTCAGTCCTTCGGTGCGGCCATCCTCGACCAGGCCATGGGCGAGGGGATCAGCCTGGTCGAGGACATGGCCGGGGCCGTCGCACTGGCGGCGGCCGGGTGAGCCGACGTGCGGGCGGCCGGGGCCCGCCGCTAGCATCACAAATCGGCCGGGCGACCGCCTGGCCGTTCCACACCACACACCCAGCACCCGGACCATCCCACGGTCGCCCGCACGGGCGTCAGGTCCGGCGCCGGCTTCAGCCGGCACAGCGAACCGGGGGAAGGAGCCCATCGTGGCCGTCGTCACCATGAAGCAGCTGCTCGAGGCCGGTGTCCACTTCGGGCACCA
>DAIQBC010000175.1:0-6061 GCA_036781345.1 Acidimicrobiales bacterium
CGAGCGCGACCTCCCCCAGGCCTTCACGGTCGTGCGTGCGGCTGCCGCCACGGTCGCGCCGCTGGCCCTGCGCCTCGGTCCGGTGGCCACCTTCGCCCCGCTGAACCCCGTTGCCTACCTGCGGGTGGGCGGCGATCCGTCCGTCGTTGAGGAGCTCGGTCGACTGCGCTCGAGCTGCCTCGCGGGACCGCTCGGGCGAACCCCGGAGCACGAGTTCGTCCCCCATGTCACGGTCGCGGCTGAGCTGGCCGCCGAGCGGCTCGGCACGGTCAGCGACGTCCTGGTGGACTTCTCGATGGACGTAACCATTGATCGGGTCCACGTGCTGGCCGAGCTCCCCGGACGCATCTGGAGTCCGGTGGCGGAGGCGCCCTTGGGGGAGCGGCCGGGCACGGTCGGCCGCGGCAGCCTGCCACTCGATCTCGTCATCACAGGCCGGCCCGATGTCGAGGCCGCCGCGCTCCTGGCCATGGAGGACACTCCCGCTGGGCTGCCGTTCGCGGTCACCGCCTACCGCGACGGCCAGGTGGTGGCGGCCGCATGGGGATGGTCGGCGCGCGGGGTCCTCGAGCTGGCCGACCTCGTGGTGTCGCCCGAGCAGCGCGGGCAGGGCATCGGCCGTCACGTGCTGGCCGCCGTCGAGGCACTGGCACGGCGTCGTGACTGCTCGTCGGTGGGCACCACCGGGCCGCGCGACGGTGCCGCCGGGGCACTGCTGGCTGCGTCCGGCTACCGGGTCCTGCCGGATGGGGGTCGTCCCGCCGAGGCGCGCCGCTGGGAGCATCCCCTGGCCGCCCGCGGGTCCGGGGACGGCGGGTGACCGAGGCGGCCCCCGCCGCCTGGCGACGCCGGCCCTGGCCCCTGCTGGGGTTGTGCGTGCTCGTCTACCTCCCGTTCACCTTCCTCGGGTACGGCACCGACATCGACGTCGCCAACGTGCTGCGAGCGGGCCGGTCATGGCTCGACGATGGCGACTACCAGCTCTCGCGGGGCCCCGGCGCCGCCGTGCACGAGGTGGCCACCGCGGCCCTCGACCGGCTGGGCGGTTCGGTGCTCGTGAACATCGCGGCGGTGGGCTTCGCCGCTCTGGCGCTCTGGGCGGTGCACGAGCTGGTCCGGCACGACGACGGCGAGCGGCCGGGCGGCGCGCTGCTGGTCCTGGCCTCCAACCCGTGGTTCTGGATCGCCGCCACCTCCCTCGGCGACTTCGTCTGGGCGCTCGGTATCGCGTTGGCTGCCGCGGTGGCTGCCCAGCGTGATCGTCGTGTCGTGGCCGGCGCGCTGTTCGGCCTGGCGATCGGCTGCCGGGCATCCACCGTCCTGCTCGTCATCGCCTGGTTGGCCGCCGAGCGCTGGGGCTCCTCCACGCAGCGCGTCAGGTGGCGCGCCACGTGCGTGACGGCGGGGGTGGCCCTGCTGGTCGGTGTGCTCTGCTTCCTGCCGCCCTGGCTCGATGCCGGGCGTTCGCTGTCCTTCCTCGACAACGAGCTCGAGTTCGCCGGCGTCGGCGTGCACCTGGGCCGGTGGCTCGTGAAGAACGCGGCCGTGATCGGCGTGCTGGCCGGGACCGTGCTGCTCGTCGGTGCTCGGCACACCTGGGGCGCGCTGACCCGGTGGCAGGTGTCGACGGTTGCCCGGTTCGCAGTGCTGACGATCGGGCTGAGCGAGCTCCTCTTCCTCCGCTTTCCGTTCAAGCCGCTCCACCTCCTCCCCGTGGTCGCCGGACTGGCGCTGCTGGTGGGCTCGACGCCGTCCGTCAGCCGACGGTGGCTCGCCGCGCTGCTCGTCGCGCAGCTTGTCGGCGGCCTCGTTGGGACGACCCTCGCCGCCCCTGACGTGCCGGATGCCGCCCAGTCAGGCCGCTTGGATCTCGGCCTCCACGCGGGCCCACTGCTCACGGACGTCCGCTGCCGCCTCGACGACCGCAAGCGAGGCCCCTGGCCCGACGCCGCCAGCGTCGCGGCCACAGAGCGCGCCGACGACAACGCCAGCTGCCAGAACCGCGCCTGGCGCGCCGGTTGAGGGGATAGCGGCAAAGGGGCCGAACCGCTACGGTCCGATGCCGTGACGGTTCGGGGGGTCACGCTCGGCCTTGCGATCGGGTTGCTCGCCGCTGGATGCAGCGACGATGGGCCGGCGGCCGCGCCCACCACCACGGGGGTCGAGCGAACGACCACCACGGTCGCGGCGACCACCACGGCCCCCGAGCGCGCCCCCAGCACCACCACCACCGCCTTCGATCCGGCGTCGGTCGAAGGCGCCGTCGAGGCCGCCTATCTGAAGAGCTGGGACGTCTACGCCGACGCGGTCTACAACCTGACCCTCGACGAATCTGCCCTAGCAGAGGTCTACGCGGGGGATCTGCTGGACGTGCGACGCTCGGAGATTCGCTCAAGAGCAGATGAGGGACGAGCCGCGCATGTGCGGGTCGACCACGACTATCGGATCGAGGTCACTGGGGAGGCGACTGCGTTGGTCATCGACACCTACTTGAATCACCAGGTCCTTATCGACCCTCAGTCGAAGCTGCCGGTCGAGGACGACCCCAACTCGACGATTGTGGATGCTTTCAGCGCAAGACGCGTCACTGGCAGATGGGTCTTCTTCGACTTGAAGAGGCTCTCATGAAGCGGCTGCTTCTACTGACCGGGGTCGTCTTGTTGTGGAATCCGGCCTTCCTCGGCGCCGACGAAAGTGATCCGGTATCACATGGTGATGCGAAGACGGTTGCTGATGCGGTTCGGGTGACGATCTTGACCTCGGGCGGGCAGTCGGTCGTGCGAGCGGTGACCGGCGGGTCGGCGGGGTCGCAGTCGGGCTGCACGTGGTCGCTGGTGTTCGCTCCCGAGCTGGAGGATGCGCCGTACGGCCTCTCGCCGGGTCCCAAGCCCGACCCGGGCGCCCGGTTCGCGCTGCTGCTCTGCAACGGGCAGATCGTGGGACCGATCTGGGTGGCGCCGGCCGACATCATCGACCTCGACGCGATGGCCCGCGGCGTGGCGCAGCGCTACATCGAGGATGTCCTCGTTCCCACGGTCCGCATCGGCGTGAACCCGGCTGCCCGAGGTCTGGTGGGGCTGCGGTCGTGGTTCTGGATCGAGGGCTTCACGGGCGCGGTGGTCGCTCCGCCCATCAGCGCCTTCGGGCTCACGATCGACGTCCGCATGACGTCCGGTGGCGTGGGTTGGGACTTCGGGGACGGAGCCACCAGCCGCGGCGACCTGGGCCGGGCCTACCCTGCCGAGTCCACGGTGCAGCACGCCCACCAGAGCGACGGTGCGTTCACGGTCGCCGCCACGATCGACCTCCAGCCCGAGTACAGGGTCGACGGAGGTCCGTGGCTCACGCTTCCCGACCTGCAGGCCACTGCCACGACCGTGCACCAGGTGGAGGAGCGTCAGGCCGTCATCACCAAGGCCTGACACCCACAAGCTGCGGCGGGCGGGGAGCGGGGCGTGAGCCGGGGGCTACTCGAAGTCGATGTAGGAGTAGTCGCGGAGCTTGGAGATGCGATGACGGGCGTTGACCTGGCGGACGGTGCCTGACTTCGAGCGCATCACGAGCGATTGCGTGGTGGCGCCGCGTGCGTCGTAGTGGACGCCTTTGAGCAGCTCGCCGTCGGTGATGCCGGTAGCGGCGAAGAAGCAGTTGTCGCCGGCCACGAGATCGTCGGTGTGCAGCACCTTGTTGAGGTCGTAGCCGGCCGCGATGGCGGCGTCCCGCTCCTCGTCGTTGCGCGGCCACAGGCGACCCTGCTGCTCACCACCCATGCACTTCAGCGCGGCTGCGGTGATCACGCCCTCCGGCGTGCCGCCGATGCCGAGGAGGATGTCGGCCCCGGAGTCGGTCCATGCCGTGGAGATCGCGCCGGCCACGTCGCCGTCGGGGATGAGGCGGATGCGGGCGCCGGCAGCGCGCACCTCGGCGATCAGCGCCTCGTGGCGCGGCCGGTCGAGGATGACCGCCGTGACATCCCGCACGGTCTCGCCCTTGGCGGCCGCCACCGCCCGCAGGTTGTCGGTGATCGACATGTTCAGGTCGATCACGCCGACGCACTCCGGACCGACTGCGATCTTCTCCATGTAGACGCATGGTCCCGGGTCGAACATGGTGCCGCGCTCGGAGACCGCGATCACGGCGATGGCGCCGCCGCGGCCCAACGAGGTGAGGGTGGTGCCGTCGATCGGGTCGACGGCGATGTCGGTGCGCATCGAGCTGCCGTCGCCGATGCGCTCACCGTTGAACAGCATCGGCGCTTCGTCCTTCTCGCCCTCGCCGATGATGACGATGCCGTCCATCGGCACCGTCGCGAGCACCACCCGCATGGCGTCGACCGCGGCGCCGTCAGCGCCGTTCTTGTCGCCTCGGCCCATCCACCGGCTGGCCGCCAGGGCAGCTGCTTCGGTGGTGCGCACGAGCTCGAGCCCGAGGTTCCGGTCGGGGAGCTGCTTCTCGGTCATGGCGCGAGAGGGTACAACCCCGACCCGACGGGACCTGCCGGGCGAGCGGCGTGCGAGGCTGTGGGCATGGGGCTGCTGACGCCGCAGGGCGAAGACGACGAGGACACGGGCGAGATCTCGATCGCCGGGTTGGATCACCTGGATGGTGCCGGAGGCGGTGATGAGATCACCTTCGAGCTCGACGAGTGGACCGAACAGGATCGAGCGGTCCTGGCCGACCGGCTGCTCTCACTAGGCGCCCCGCACACCTGGGAGGGCACCACGCTCGTGGTCGCAGCCACCGACGAAGCGTGGGTGGACCGGATCATGGACCAGGTCGACGAGGACCTGGCCACCGCCGCGGAGGCGGGCGACGACGAGCAGGTCGTCTACGACCTCACCGACTGGGACGACGACAGCTGTGTGGCCCTGCTCGACGCACTAGCGGCCGACGCGATCCCCTACGAGCTGGACGGCGACGAGCTGGTGGTCGGGGTGGCCGACGAGGCACGGGTGGACGAGATCGTCGCCGCCCTCACGACGCCCGGTGTCACCCTCACCGTGGGCGGGCCGGCCAGCTTCGAGGCCATGAGCGAGCTGTTCATCGCCGCCGACGAGCTCAGCCATGACCCCGATGCCAAGGGCGCCTCGGCCTCGCTCGTCCGAGGCGCCCGCGCGGCCGCCGGGGCCACCACCCCGTACGGCATGGAACCAGGCTGGTGGGACGGCGTCGTGGCACGGGCGGGGGCCCTGGCCGACCTCGTGGAGTCCCCGTCCCAGGACGCGGAGCACGTGGTGGAGCTGGCCACCATGCTGCGCAACGAGCTGCGTCCGTTCATCTGATCCACTGCCGACGGTCCCGGTCGGACCGGTAGCGTGATCGCGTGATCATGGCCGAGCTCGAGGTCTTCCACTCGCGCCCCATCGCGCCCACCCGCCGGGTAGCGCTCGGCCGGCTCAACCTTCCCGTCCTGCCCGCGCCAGGGTTCGGTGGCCTGCTGCTGGCCGGCATCGTGGCCGGCCACATCGCCGAGCTCGACCCCGATCTGTTCGACGACCTGCACCGGCTCACGCTGCAGCTCCAGGAAGGGCAGCGGGTACCTCAGCCGAGGCTCCGGCACCGCTTCCAGCAGGATCGGATCGGACTGACCCGAAGCGCCCACCGACTGGTGGGCGATGGTGAGGACCTCGACTTCCAGCTCGACAGCAAGGGCGCGGCGGCCCAGCACATCCTGGCGGCCGTGTACGCCGCCGGGCGGCTTCCCCTGGCGTCGCGCGGACGCGTCATGGATGCGATCCGCAAGGGCATGCGCTGGGTCGGGCCGCTCGACCACGCCTTCGTCACCCACCTTTCGGGCCTCGACCGCGGCCGGGATTGGTCGACAGCGGCGTTTCGCGACCCGGTGCAATGGGCGCTGGGAGTCCTGGGTCTCGTCGACGCCGACCGGGCGCTGCTGCCGGATCGGCTCGACATCCAGCGCCGGTTCCGCGATTCGACCGTCACCCAGATCTATGGCCTGAGGAGCGACAGCCGTCGCCTCGAGATCGAGACCACGATCGATTGGCACGATCGCCATTGCCTGCTGCGCACGCTTATGCCGGTGGCCGTCCGGACGACGCAC
>DAIQBC010000176.1:0-6003 GCA_036781345.1 Acidimicrobiales bacterium
CGAGGCCGGCCGCATCGTGGCCGCCGCGCTCGGCGTGAAGCCACCCCGCTCGATCCCGAAGGCCGTCCAGGCGATGGCGCCGGGCTCCGCCAAGCTCCTCATGCGCTCTCAGCGGGTGTCGCACGCCCGCTTCACCGACGCCACCGGCTGGACCCCGAGCCACCCCTCGATCCGGGGCACCTGGCCGGCCGAGGTCGGCTCGTGACGCCGGTGCGACGGGTCGCCCTGGTGGTGCTGGCCGGCAGCAGCCTCGTCGTCGGGGTGTGGGCGCAGGGGTTCCCGCGCTCGTTCTATGACGACTTCCCCGGACTGGGGCGCATATGGGTGGCGGTGGACGGCCCCTTCAACGAGCACCTCGTGCGCGACGTGGGTGGCCTCAACCTGGGGCTGGCCTTCGTCGCCGTCATCGCGCTCGTGACCGGGAGCGTGCTAGTCGCGCGTGCCGCCGGCGGCGCCGCGCTGCTCTACGGGGTGCCGCACCTCCTGTACCACGCCACCCACCTCGACGGCTTTGCCGCTGTCGACAAGGTCGCCATGCTGGGGTCGCTGTTCATGGCCGCGGGGGCCGCGACGCTGGTCGTCACCGCTCCGGTCAGGGGCCCTCTCCGTGAGTGACGATGAGCCTCGGGCGTCGCCGTCGCTCTGAGCTATCGCTTGTGACGTTCGGCGGTGCCCGGCTGACCTCTGGCCCTTCCGCATCGTGATGGGCGCACGCAAGATGACCGTGGCTCCTCTGGGCGGCTGCTCGGCGAGTGGATGGAGGTGCATCATGCGTGCTGCACGAGATGGTCGGTTGGGGTTCCTCATGACCTTCGTGGTGGCAGCGCTGTTGAGCGCGATGGTCATGCCGGCGGCGGCCAGGCCGGTCAGGCTCGGCGGGATGAGCGGCGTCGTCTACGCCGCGAGCGGCACGCCGCTCGCGGGCGCGACCGTGACCGCCTTCGCGCTCCCTGGTCAGAAGGAGGGCTGCGAGGAGAGCGAGGATCTCTGGGCCGCCGTGGCCACCGTGAACACCGGCGCCGGCGGTGCCTACACGCTGCCGGTGGGCCCCGGGTACTACCGCGTGAAGGTCTCGCCGCCCGATCTTGGGGTCAGCTCCTTCGGGTATCGGGTCGACGAGGTCCAGCTCGACGGCTCCAACGTCACGGGTTGGGTCGGATACGCCGATGACGTGCTCGTGGGAACGGCCCCACGGGTCGGGATCGACGTGCGCCTGACGTCGCCGGTGGAGATCAGCGGAACGGTCACCAAGAGCAGCTTCACGGGACCGGCGTTGGCCGGCATCGAGGTGCGGGCCCCGCAGTCGCAGGGCTGGGGTGGTCAGATGCAGCGCCTCGCCCCCAGCACCCTCACGGACGCCTACGGCCACTACAGGATCGGCGGACTGCCCTCCGTGGTCCCCGATCCGAGGCCGCTGACCCCTGAGAACGAAGCCCTCCTCTACGGGCTCGTCCTGCGAGACCCGGCCGGTTGGACGGGTGGGCTGATCTGGTGGCACACCCTCTTCGGTGACCCGCTGCCGCCCGCCGCGGATCAGAACTACGTGCCAGAGATCGACGCGTCGGCGGGTGATGCGATCCGCGACGCATGGCTGAGCCCCACCGGGCGCATCACCGGAACGGTGACCAACGCCAAGGGCCGACCGATCGCCGGCGTGGCCATCGACCCTGACCCCGCCTTCCCCATGCCGCCGGTGTACACCGACAGCAAGGGCCGGTACGCCCTGCCGTCCTGGACCGATCCCAAGGGCAACCCGGTGCCCACCGTGCTGCGCTACCAAGATCCCGCGGGGGTGTACCGCACGACGTGGTCAGGTGGCGTGGCCACCAAGCACACCGCGGTGCCAGTCCCCGGGGTCCCGAGCGGCGCCACGATCGTCGCCAACATGAAGCTGCTCGATGGTGGCGCCCGGGTCGCGGGTCTGGTCTGGTACGTGGGCGGGATGCCCGCCGCCGGCGCCAGCATCAGCGCATGGACGCCCGGCCACGTCCAAGATTGGGACTGGGGCATCGCCGGCTCTGCGCAAGCAGCCTGTGACGGGACCTACACGGTCACCGGCCTGTGGCCGGGCACCTACACCGTGGGCTTCGCCCCGCTGAACCAGTACGGATTCAGCGTGTCCACGGGCGTGAGCGTCTCGGCCGGCCAGCGCCTGGATCTCGGCACCACCAACCTGCCGAGCTCGGTGATCATCGGTCAGGTGACGGACCCCGCTGGCCACCCCCAGTCGGGCGTGCAGGTGGACCTGTTCGCCCCCGGTGAGGGTGGTCTGGCGTTGGTCAGCGAGCCCTACGGCCACGCCGTCACCAACTCCGTCGGCCAGTTCCGGGTCTTCACGGTGCTCGAGGGGCAGGGCACGGTACAGGTTCGCTTCACCGATCCCACTGGCCGCTACCCGACGGAGTTCTGGCAGGACAAGCCTGACCTCCAGTCAGCTGACCCGGTGTCGGATCAGGACCCGTGGGACGACAACGGTCAATACCTCAACGTGGTCCTCGGCTCCCCGGTGCCGCGCGGCGTCGAGGGCTACGTGGTCGACCCGTCGGGGAACCCAGTCTCGGGTGTCGAGCCCCATCTGCACTTCGTGATGCCCCCGCAGTACGACGTCGACCTTCCCTTCCCGGCGACCGATGCCACTGGGCACTACGTCGCCGAGATCGTCGTCGGCGGAGGCCTGCCGGGCTGGGCGGTCGAGTACTACTACAACGGCCAGTACATCGGTCAGTACGACGCCAACGACCCGAACCACCTCCTCCCTTCCAGCGCGACCCAGGTGTACCTCCAGCCGAAGGCTGGCGACCCGCCCAGCTACCCGAAGCTCGCGAATGTGATCTTCCAACCGTCTTCGTAGGCGAACGCAAGGCGGCCTCAGGTCGTCGGGCAGGACTCACGTGGTCGATGTGGCGGGTGAGGGCGGCGATGTCGACGGGTCGACGGCCGGGAACAGCGCGCGCCGGACCGACGAGCCGCGTCCCCTCCGCAGCCGACTGCCGAGCGATCAACGGAACGCCGGCGCGACCTGTTCGATGATGGTGTCCATGCGGTCGAGGCGCCTCGTGCCGGTGCCGAGCGTGAAGTCGGGGACGATCACCTCGTCGAGTCCGACGGCCCGCCAGGCCTCGACGGCCTCGGCCACGTGATCGGGTGGACCTGCGAGGGCGGGCCGGCCGCCCGTGCCGGCGAGGAAGGCGTCGGCTCGGGCCCGGTCGTGGGTGAGCAGCACGAGCGCCTGGGCCGAGCGCTGGATGGTCGCCGGGTCGCGGCCGATTGCCTCGCAGCGCCGGTCGAGGACGGCGGATCGTTCGGCGATCACGTCGGCCAGGCCCCACATGTTCCACTGGTCCGCGTGGCGGGCCACCACGCCGAGCATGCGGTCGCCCTTGCCGCCGATCAGCAAGGGGAGGGGTGACTGCAACGGCTTGGGCTCGCAGATGGCCTCGGTGAGCTGGTAGTGGGTGCCGGCGAAGGTGGTGGTGGGCTGGCGCAGCAGGCCGTTCCACACCTGGCAGGCCTCCTCGAAGCGCTCGATGCGCTCCCCGGGCGGTGGCAAGCGGATCCCGTACTGCGCATGTTCGTTCTCCTGCCACCCGGCGCCGACCCCGAGCAGGAGCCGGCCACCGCTGAGCTGGTCGAGCGTGGCGGCCCAGTTGGCCAGCACCGCCGGGTGCCGGTAGGTGTTGCCGAGCACGAGCGTCCCGAGCCGAAGCCGGTCTGTGGCCATGGCCAGCGCCGGCAGGGCCGCCGTCGCTTCCAGCATCGGTGCCTGCACCGCCCCGAAGCCGCCGCCGGCGTCGCCCATGAAGTGGTCGGCCACGTACACACCGTCCCAGCCGGTGACCTCGGCGTGGCGCGTCACCTCCAGCACGTCGGCCCACGGTTGCCCGAGCGAGGGCCAGATGGAGAACCTCACGCCGCCAGCCCGGCCACCACGTGGTCGATGCAGCGGGTGAGGGCGGCCACGTCGTCGGGGTCGATCGCCGGGAAGAGCGCGACGCGGAGCTGGTTGCGGCCGAGCCTGCGGTAGCTCTCGGTGTCGACGATGCCGTTGGCCCGCAGCACGGCGGAGACGACGTTGGCGTCGGCGACCTTGGCGTCGAGGTCGATGGTGGCCACCACGTGGCTGCGCTCGGATGGCTCGGCCACGAACGGGGTGGCGTAGCCAGTGGCCTCGGCCCAGCCGTAGATCGTGGCCGCGGACCGATCGCAGCGCGAGGCGGCCCACTCGAGACCGCCGTTCTGGTTGATCCAGTCCACCTGCTGGTTGGCGAGGAACACGGTGGCCAGCGCGGGGGTGTTGTAGGTCTGGTCCTTCCGGCTGTTCTCCAGCGCGATGCCGAGGTCGAGCGAGGCCGGCACCCAGCGGCCAGACGCCGCGATGCGCTGGATGCGCTCGATGGCAGCCGGGGACGCCGCCGCCAGCCAGAGGCCGCCGTCGGAGGCCAGGCACTTCTGGGGGGCGAAGTAGTACACGTCGACCTCGTTGGGGTCGAAGCGCAGCCCACCAGCGGCGGAGGTGGCATCGACCAGCACCAGCCCGTCGGCTCCCTCGGGCCGCTGGAGGGGCATGGCCACGCCGGTGGAGGTCTCGTTGTGGGTGAGGCAGTAGGCGTCGACCTCGGGATCGGCCACCGGGATCGGGTGGGTGCCCGGCTCCGCGAAGAGGTTGGCCGGCTCGCCGAGGTGGGGGGCGGCGGCGGCCGCTTCAGCGAACTTGGAAGAGAACTCGCCGAAGCGCAGGTGCTGGCTGCGGCGATCGATGAGCCCGAAGGTGGCGGCGTCCCAGAAGCAGGTGGTGCCGCCGTTGCCGAGCAGCACCTCGTAGCCGTCGGGCAGCGCGAACAGCTCGGCCAGCCCGTTCCGCAGGGCCCCCACCTCGAACTGCACCCGTGCCTGCCGGTGGGAGGTGCCGAGGTAGTCGCGACCTGCGGCAGCGAGCGCCTCCACGGCCTCGGGCCGCACCTTGGACGGGCCGCAGCCGAAGCGCCCGTCGGCGGGGAGCAGGTCGTGCGGGATCTTGATGTCGGGAGGAGGGGAGCTCACCGGGCCATGTTCGCGGACGCAGACCGTTCGGGGCGAGAGCGATCGAACCCCTGGGGGCCGGGGGGGCCCGACGTGCCACGATGGCGGTCTCGTCCCGGCAAGGAGCACCGAGTTGGCCACACCCCGAACCGACGCGCGCGTGTCCCGACGCATCGCGGCGATCGCCGAATCCGCCACGCTGGCAGTCGATGCCAAGGCCAAGGCCCTCCAGGCGGCCGGTGAGCCCGTCATCGGCTTCGGGGCGGGTGAGCCCGACTTCCCGACCCCGGCCCACATCGTCGAGGCCGCCGTGCAGGCGTGCCGAGACCCGAGGAACCACAAGTACTCGCCCGCCGGGGGCCTGCCCGAGCTGAAGGAGGCCATCGCCGTCAAGACGCGGCGCGACTCCGATCTCGACGTCACGGCCAGCCAGGTGCTCGTCACCAACGGCGGCAAGCACGCCGTCTACAACACCTTCGCCACGCTCCTCGACCCTGGCGACGAGGTGCTCCTGCCCGCGCCCTACTGGACCACCTACCCCGAGCCCATCGCGCTCTCGGGGGGTGTGCCAGTGGTGCTGCCCACCGACGAGTCGTCCGGCTTCCGCGTCACGGTCGACCAGCTCGATGCCGCCGTCACCGACCGCACCAAGGCGCTCATGTTCGTGTCGCCCTCGAACCCCACCGGCGCCGTCTACCCCGTGGCCGAGGTGGAGGCGATCGGGCGCTGGGCCCTCGAGCGGGGCATCTGGGTGATCACCGACGAGATCTACGAACACCTCACCTACGGCGAGCACCGCTTCAGCTCCATGCCCACGCTCGTGCCCGAGCTGCGCGACCGGTGCGTGGTGCTCAACGGCGTGGCCAAGACCTACGCCATGACCGGCTGGCGGGTGGGGTGGATGATCGGTCCCGACGACATCATCAAGGCGGCCACCAACCTCCAGTCGCACCAGACGTCCAACGTCGCCAACGTGAGCCAGCG
>DAIQBC010000177.1:0-5952 GCA_036781345.1 Acidimicrobiales bacterium
TGCGGCCGTTCACCCAGTGGGTGAGGAGGTAGGTGGGCATGCTGACGTCGCAGATGAGGCCGCAGTGGGCCCCGCCGTCGGAGAGCCCGAGCACCGTGCCGGGGTGGGTCATCATCTCCCGCAGCACCTCGTGGTCGTGGTCGACGTAGGTGGCCAGCGGGGCGAACAGGAAGGCGCCGCCATCCCGCTCGAGCAGCCAGTCGAGCGCCACCTCCTGCGGTGGGCGACCCTCCCGCTCGGCCACGCCGGCCACGCTGGCCGACCGAGGGGGCTCGTAGTCGGGAGGGTCACCCAGCGGGAAGATCTGCTCCCACCGCTGCATGAGGGCGAGGGCTATGACGTTGGCGGTGGCCGGCTCCTCGGCGAGGAGCGCAGCCCGCACGTCGGGCTGCGCCAGCCGGGCGGCCCGCTCGGCAAGCGGCAGGTCGGCCACCGTGCGGTAGCTGGGATGCGTGGAGAACGGGTGCAGCGACGACTGCAGGCCGAACAGCATCCCGGTGGGCCGGCAGGCCACCTGAGGAAGGATCCGCCGGCCGGCGGCCCGGTCCACCTCCGTGGCAGCCAAGGCGTCGCGCCAGCGGTCGGGGGCGTACGGCGCCTGGGCCAGGGTGTAGGTGGCCTTGGCGCCGGTGCGCTCCACGAGGTCGACGAGCCAGTCGCGGTCGCCGGCGCCACCGTGGTGGTCGGACACCAGCTGGAACACGCCGTGACCGGCGCGGGTGATCGCGTCGCCCAGGCCGAGCAGCTCGTCGGGCAGGGCGTCGGTGCCCGGCACGAGGCCGTGCTTCGAGCGGTGCAGGATCGTGCGGCTCGTGCTGACGCCACAGGCGCCCGCCCGCAGGGCCTCCTCGGCCAGCCGTGACATCTGGGCGATCTCATCGGCGTCGGCGTCCTGCTCGTGAGCCCGCTCCCCCATCACGTAGGCACGCAGCGCGGCGTGAGGCACCTGGGCGGCGACATCGAGGGCACGGGGCGTCTTGTCGAGAGCATCGAGGTACTCGGGGAAGCTCTCCCAATCCCACGCGATGCCCTCGTGGAGGGCGGTCCCGGGGATGTCCTCCACGCCCTCCATCAGCTCGATGAGGAAGCCCTCGCCGCCGGGACGCACGGGTGCGAAGCCCACGCCGCAGTTGCCCATGACCACCGTGGTGACGCCGTGCCAGCTCGACGGGGTGACGTCGGGGTCCCAGGTGACCTGCCCGTCGTAATGGGTGTGGATGTCGACCCACCCGGGGGCGACGACGAGACCGTCGGCGTCGATCTCCCGCTCACCGCGCCCGTCCACCTGCCCGACGCTGGTGATCTGGCCGCCATCGACAGCGACATCTGCTCTGACGGCGGGCGCTCCCGTGCCGTCGACGACGGTTCCCCCGCGGATCACCAGCTCGTGCATGCGTCGCTCTCCCGATCTGTGGACGCTCACGTCCGTCATTCGAGCGTGAGCGTCCACAGATCATGCCGCGTTACCGTGGCGACGTGACTGAGCACCCGATGAGCGAGCGGCTGTCCGAGCTGGCCAAGCGCAAGGAGCAGGCCCTTCACGCCGGATCCGAGCGATCGGTGGAGCGCCAGCACGCCAAGGGCAAGATGCTGGCCCGGGAGCGGATCGAGTACCTGCTCGACCCGGGATCGTTCCACGAGCTGGACATGTTGGCCCGCCACCGCGCCCACGACAGCGGGCTGCTCGAGCGCCCCTACACCGACGGCGTCGTCACCGGCTGGGGCACGATAGATGGTCGCAAGGTGTTCATCTTCAGCCAGGACTTCACCGTGTTCGGCGGCGCTCTCGGTGAGGTCTTCGCCGAGAAGATCCACAAGGTGATGGACCTCGCCATCAAGCTCGGTGCCCCGCTGATCGGTCTCAATGACGGCGCCGGGGCCCGTATCCAGGAAGGCCCCGTCAGCCTGGCCAGCTACGGCGGCATCTTCCACCGCAACGTGATGGCATCCGGCGTGATCCCGCAGATCAGCGTGATCCTCGGCCCGTGCGCCGGCGGGGCCGTGTATTCCCCCGCCATGACGGACTTCATCTTCATGGTGAAGGAGCGCTCGCACATGTTCATCACCGGTCCCGACGTGGTGAAGACCGTCACCGGCGAAGAGGTCACCCTCGAGGAGCTGGGCGGCGCCATGTCACACGCGTCGAAGTCCGGGGTCTGCACGTTCGTGGGCGACGACGAGCAGATCGTGCTCGACGAGGTCCGCTTCCTGCTGAGCTTTCTCCCCTCGAACAACCTGGAGGAGCCCCCGCACATCCCCACCGGCGACGACCCCAACCGGGAGTGCCCGGAGCTGCGCGAAGTGATGCCGGCCAGCCCGAACATCCCGTACGACATGAAGACCGTGATCTCGGCCGTGGTGGACGACGGCGAGTACATGGAGTACTTCCCCCACTGGGCCGGGTCGATCACCTGCGGCTTCGCCCGCATCGACGGGCACCCGGTAGGCATCGTCGGCAACCAACCGATGGTCCTAGCCGGCGTACTCGACATCAACAGCGCCGAGAAGGCCGCCCGCTTCGTGCGCACCTGCGACGCCTTCAACATCCCGCTGGTCACCTTCGTCGACGTGCCCGGCTTCCTCCCCGGCGTCGACCAGGAGTACGGCGGCATCATCCGCCATGGTGCCAAGCTCCTCTACGCCTACTGCGAGGCCACTGTGCCCCGCATCCAGATCATCACCCGCAAGGCCTACGGCGGCGCCTACGTGGTCATGAACTCGAAGTCGATCGGCGCCGACCTCGCCTTCGCGTGGCCATCGGCCGAGCTGGCGGTGATGGGACCGCAGGGCGCCGTCGAGATCGTCTACCGCAAGGAGCTGGCGGCGGCCGACGATCCGGTGGTCAAGCGGGCGGAGCTGGTCGACGAGTACACGGAGCGGTTCTGCAACCCGTACGTGGCCGCCGAGCGCGGGTTCGTCGACGACGTCATCGATCCCGCCGAGACGCGCATCAAGCTGGTGGCCGGGCTCGAGCTCCTGCGCTCGAAGCGCGAAGAGCTCCCGAAGCGCAAGCACGGCAACGTTCCTCTCTGATGGATGTCCGACCCACGCCCACGGACGAGGAGGCGGCCGCCATCGCGGCTGCCATCGAGGTGGCGTGGCCGCGCCACGTCGTCGCCGGCGGCCCGGCCGATGCGCCGCCCCGGTGGCGCTTCGCCGGTCGCTGGTGGACTCGACCCATCCCGGTCCGTCGCGACCGGCCCTGGTAGCCCGCCGGTGGCCGAGCTCACGACGGTTGCTGACGACGAGGCCGTCGTGCATGACGGCCTCGTGACGCGTCGCTACCCCGACCTGGCCGCTGACGCGAACTTCGAGATCGACGGCTTCAGGTTCCGCACCTTGCCCAAGCTCGGCGAGCGACTGGCCACGATCGCCACGGTGAACGACGTGCACTTCGGGGAGACGGAGTGCGGGATCATCGGCGGGCTCGATGTCGGTCCGGTGTTCAGAAGCGAGCCCGGAGCCGACCCTTACCCGGAGGTGATGAACCGGGGTGCCATCGGCGAGATAGGGGCCCTGGACCCGGACCTCGTCGTCGTGAAGGGCGACCTCACCTGCAACGGCACGCTGGAGGAGTACGGGCAGTTCCTCGCCGCCTATGAGCCCGCCTTCGGTGATCGGCTCCTGCACGTGCGCGGCAACCACGACAGCTACCACGGCGGCACCTACGCCGCCTTCCCCACCCAGCGCGTCGACCTCCCCGGCGTCACGGTGGCCGTCCTCGACACCTCCGTGCCGCTGCAGACCCCCGGTGGGGTGACGGACGACCAGCTCGACTGGCTGGACGACCTGGCCGGAACGGCCGATCGACCGGTGCTGCTCTTCGGGCACCACCACGTCTGGAGCCCCGACTCGGCCCAGCGACCGGCCGGCTACTTCGGGATCCTGCCCGAGGCGTCGGAGCGCCTCGTCGCCGTCGTGGCGCGCCATCCCGGCATCCTCGGGTACTTCGCCGGGCACACGCATCGGAACCGCGTGCGCCGGATCAGGGCCACCGGCGACCGACCGTGGGTCGAGGTGGCCTGCGTCAAGGACTACCCAGGTGCCTGGGCCGAGTACCGGGTCTTCGAGGGCGGTGTGCTGCAGGTCCACCGGAGGATCTCGACCCCGGACGCGCTGGCCTGGACCGAGCAGACGCGGCACATGTTCGAGGGCACCTACGGGCCCTACGCGTTCGGGTCGCTCGAGGATCGGTGCTTCGCCATGCGGGCCCCCGCCTGACGATGGAGGGCCCGCTCGCCGGCATCCGCGTGCTCGACCTCGCCACGGTGATCGCCGGGCCCGGGGCCGCGCGCTACCTGGCCGACTACGGAGCCGACGTGCTCAAGATCGAGCGCCCGGGCACGGGCGACAGCACGCGCGGCATGGGCGTACCCGACCCGGTCGACGGCACCTCGCTCTATTGGAAGCTGGTGGCGCGCAACAAGCGCTGCGCGGTCGTCGACCTCAAGGCCGACGAGGGGCGCGCCACGATCCTGCGCCTGGTCGAAGAGGCCCACGTCCTCATCGAGAACTTCCGGCCTGGCACACTCGAGCGCCTCGGCCTCGGTCCGGATGTGCTCCTCGACCACAACCCCTCCTTGGTGATCCTTCGGGTCACGGGGTTCGGCCAGGACGGCCCCTACGCAGGACGAGCCGGGTTCGCCACCATCGCCGAAGCCATGTCGGGCTTCGCGTCGATCAACGGCGAGCCCGACGGCGGTCCGCTGCTCCCGCCGATCGCCCTCACCGACGAGGTCACCGCGCTGGCCGGTGCCTTCGCCACGATGGTCGCCCTGTGGTCGGGCGTGGGGCAGGTGGTCGACGTCAACCTCCTCGAGTCGCTGTTCCAGTGCATGGGTCCGCTCCCCGGGGCCTACGCCGCCACCGGCTACCTGCAGCCACGCCTCGGCTCCGGCATCCCGTACTCGGTGCCGCGCGGCACCTGGCCGTGCGCCGACGGGCGGTGGGTGGCGGTGTCCACGTCGGCCGAATCCGTGGCGGCGCGGGTGATGGAGCTGATCGGGTTCGGCGACCGGCAGGACCTGCAGACCTTCAACGGTCGCATCGCCGCCCGGGCTGAGGTGGATGCCCGCATGGCGGAGTTCTGCGCGACCCGATCCCTCGCCGACGTGCTGGCGATCTTCGAGGCGGCCCAGGCCGCCGCGGCCCCCATCTACGACATGGCCGACATCGCCATCGACCCGCACTACGCCGCCCGGCACGCCATCATCACCGTCGATGGCGTGCCCATGCAGGGCTTGCTGGCCAGGCTCAGCCGGACCCCCGGCGAGGTCCGTTGGCCAGGACGAGCACTGGGCGCAGACACGGCGGAGTGGGACCCCCCTCGCGACTGACCCGCCCGGCCGCAACGTGTCTCGGGCTCAGGCCGTCGGCGGTGCGACCTCGATGCGATCCTGCGGCCACTCCCGGGCACGACCGAACGCGGCCTGGGCGGCCATCACGATGTCGGTGGGGGTGAGGGCCTGGCCGGGGTAGCAGGCGACCCCGGCCCGGAGCACCCGACCGCCAGGGCGAGTCGCGAGCGACCGGCGCAGGCGCTCCACTGCCCACAGCGCCCCGTCCTCAGGGGTGTCCTCGAGCAGCAGGCCGTAGGTGCCGTCCCCCAGCCGGGCCGCGATGTCGGAGGTCCGCAACGTGTGGCGGATCATGGCCGTCACGACCCGCGGGTCGGACACCACGGCCGGGCCGTCGGGCAGGCCGTCGACCACCTCGAGCTGCACGAAGGCCACCGGGCGCAGCACCCGCCGGCAGGCGATGACGCGCCAGCTCAGCACCGCCAGGAAGAACGGCTGTGAGAACAGGCCGGAGGAGGGATCGAGCAGTGACGGGTCGACATCGAGACCGCCCTCCGGCACCGGTTCCTCCGAGGTCTCCGCCACGTCGGGAGGTTACAGGCGTCCGGCCCGGTGGGCGACCGCCAGATCGACGATCTCGCCCATGATCTTCGTG
>DAIQBC010000178.1:0-5951 GCA_036781345.1 Acidimicrobiales bacterium
GGCGGCGATGGCGTCGTGGTGGGCGCCCCGCGCCACGAGCACCACGTCGTGGCCGTGCTCGGCCAGCCGGCCGCCGACCACGCCGCCGACGGCTCCCGCCCCCATGACCACGAACCGCATGGCCACAGCGTGCCAGACCCAACCTGCCGTGGGGCGTTGGCACTCGGTAGCATCGAGTGCCAGGTACCACCATGCTCGATGAACGCAAGGCCGCCATCCTCCGGGCCGTCGTGGAGGAGTACATCGACACCGCGCAGCCGGTGGGGTCGGCGCACGTCGTGCGGTCGTCCGGGGTGCAGGTGTCCTCGGCCACGGTCCGCAACGACATGGCCACCCTCGAGCAGGAGGGCTACCTCCGCCAGCCCCACACCAGTGCCGGGCGGATCCCCACCGAGAAGGGCTACCGCTTCTTCGTCGACAACCTCGGTCAGCCCGCCAGCCTCCGGCGCGACGACGCCGTGCAGGTGCGCTCGTTCTTCGAGCAGGCGCATGGCGAGCTCGAGCAGATGCTGCAGGACACGTCTCGTCTCCTCGGGGACCTCACCACCTACGCCGGTGTGGTGGTCGGCCCGGGCCCTTCGGAGGCCACCGTGCGCTCGGTGCACGTGGTCGGGATCACCGCCACGAACGCGCTCGTGGTGGCGGTGCTGTCGAACGGGGCCGTGGAGAAGCACACCATCGAGCTCGCCGAGCCTGTGGGAGAGGAGCGCCTCGGTGCGGCCACGGCGCACCTGGCTGCCCACCTCACCGGCCTGGCGCGCTCTGTGCTCCCGACGATCCCGCTCACCGGCGACGTGGTCACCGACGCCGTGTGCGCGCAGGCCGTCGGCTCGCTGCACCACGATGACGACGATGAGGCTGACCATGTCTTCGTGGGCGGCACCTCGCAGGTGGCCCGGGCCTTCGACGCCATCGAGACGGTGCGCGAGGTGCTGGGCGTACTCGAGCAGCAGTACGTCGTGGTCACCCTCCTGCGGGACGTGCTCGATCGCGGGCTGCAGGTGGCCATCGGCACCGAGACAGGCATGGCGCCGCTGGCGGAGTGTGCGCTCATCGTCGCCCCCTACCAGGTGGAGGGCGAGCTGGCCGGCACGATCGGTGTGCTCGGGCCGAGCCGGATGGACTACCCGCAGGCGATGGCCGCCGTCGCAGTGGTGAGCCGTCGCCTCTCCGAGCGTCTCACAGAGGGCTGACGATGGCCGCCGACTACTACGCGCTGCTTGAGGTGACGCCGGACGCCTCGGGTGACGACATCAAGCGCGCCTACCGTCGCCTGGCCCGCCAGCTCCACCCGGACACCAACGACGACCCCGCCGCCGAAGCCCGGTTCAAGGACGTCGCGCTCGCCTACGAGGTGCTGTCCGATCCCGACAAGCGGCAGCGCTACGACCGGTTCGGGCCCGATGGGGTGGGAGCCGGCGACGGCTTCGGGGCCAGTGGGGTCAACGACATCTTCAACGCCTTCTTCGGAGGCCACAACCCCTTCGGAGGCGGAGGCGGGAGTCGGCGGGGCCCGGCCGGCCCGCCTCGCGGGGTCGACCTCGAGGTGGTGGCCGACCTCTCCTTCGAGGAGGCGGTGTTCGGGGCGCGCCACCCGATCGAGGTGCGCACGGCGGTGCCGTGCGACGACTGCGGAGCGACGGGGGCAAAGGTTGGCACCGAGCCCATCACGTGCCTGGAGTGCGCGGGAGTGGGTCAGGTGCAGCGGGTACGGCAGAGCTTCCTCGGCCAGATGGTCACCACCTCTGTCTGCCCCCGCTGCAACGGGCAGGGCCAGGTGATCGCCGATCCGTGCGCCACCTGTGGCGGCGAGGGGCGCAACGTGGAGGAACGCACCTACACCGTCGACATCCCGGCGGGCGTCGACACCGGATCCTCGCTCCGCCTCACCGGGCGCGGCGCGGCCGGACCGCGTGGCGGCGCCAACGGTGACCTGTACGTGCACGTCCGGGTTCGACCCCACGAGCGCTTCACCCGTGAGGGCATCGATCTGCGGTGCGACCTCCCTGTCACCTTCACCCAGGCCGTCCTCGGTGCCCACCTCCAGTTCGACACCCTCGACGGCACCGAGGACCTCGTCGTCCCGCGGGGCACGCCGAGTGGCAGGGAGTTCCGTCTCAAGGGCCGCGGCGTTCCGCACCTCGAGCGTCGTCACCGTGGCGACCTCATCGTACGGGCGCTCGTCGACGTGCCCACCGACCTCACGGCGGAGCAGGAGGACCTCCTGCGCCAGTTCGCCGAGCAACGAGGCGACGAGGTCGCACCCGCCGAGGCTGGGTTCTTGTCCCGCATCCGCTCCGCGTTCCGATAGCCGAGCGTGGCCGGGCACCCCGCTGACAGCCCGGGCCCGTTCGTCTTCGTCGATCACCTCGATGCACCGGTGCTGCAGGACGACGACGCGCACCATCTCGAGCGGGTGCTGCGCCTGCGGGTGGGTGACCCCCTCGTGCTTGGTGATGGAGCGGGTCGCTGGCGACCGGCGCGCTTCGCCCCGACCCCCGAGCCCATGGGCAGGGTCGACGAGGTGCCGCGGCCGGCCCCGGCGATCGCGGTGGCCTTCGCCCTCGTGAAGGGTGACCGGCCGGAGCTCGTGGTGCAGAAGCTCACGGAGCTGGGCGTGGATCGGATCGTCCCGTTTCGTGCCTCCCGATCGGTGGTCCGATGGGATGAGGCCCGATCGGCCAAGGCCGGCGACCGCTTGCGGGCCGTGGCTCGGCGTGCTGCGATGCAGTGCCGTCGTCCGTGGTTGCCGACGGTGACCGAGGTGACCGAGCTGGGTCTGTTGCTGGCGGAACCTGGTGTGGCGCTGGCTGACCGTTCCGGGGCACCACCGAGCCTTGACCACCTGACCGTGCTGGTGGGGCCGGAGGGTGGGTGGGCTCCCGAGGAGAGGGCGGCGGCGGCCCGGATGAAGATTCCTCGGGTCGGGGTCGGGGCCCACGTGCTGCGCGCGGAGACAGCGGCGTTGACGGTGGGCGCCCTGCTCACCGCGCTGCGGGCCGGCCTGGTGGCGCCGGTGGCGCACGACGGGCGGTAGCACCCACGCAGGGTGATTGCCCACGACCACGCATCGCGCGTAGATTGGCACAACCGAGGGGGACGACGTCACGATGAAAGAGATCGAAGAGGGCGAGGTCACTGGGGCCTACGCGGGACGGGTCGGCATCCGCCTTCGAGCCATCCGGCGCCAGAAGCGTCTGTCGCTCCAGGACGTCGAGGCTGCTTCCGACCAGGAGTTCAAGGCGTCGGTCCTCGGGGCCTACGAACGAGGCGAGCGGGCCATCTCCGTGCCTCGACTGCAGCGCCTGGCCCGCTTCTACCGGGTGCCGGTCGACCAGCTGTTGCCCGGCGACGACGGCCCTGACTTCGGCCCGAGACCCGGCGACGGCCACGTGGTCGTCGACCTCACCCAAGCCCGCCCGTCGGTCCGCACCGATGAGCGCACGGTGAAGATCGACCTCACGGCCATGGAGCAGGTGGACGGCACCGACGCCGAGATGCTCATCCGCTACCTGCGCATGATCCAGGTGCAGCGGGGCGACTTCAACGGTCGCGTGCTCACCGTCCGACGCGACGATCTGCGGGCCATCGCCTGCATCCTCGATGTGACCCCCAACCTCGCCGTGGATCGCCTGGACGGTCTCGGGGTCATGTACGCCGGCGCGGCCCCCGCCGCTCCGGTCACCACCTGACCGCGCCGCTGCCCTTCGGGGTGTACCTGCACGTGCCGTTCTGTGCGGCGCGCTGCGACTACTGCTCGTTCGCCACGTGGACCGACCGGCACCACCTCACCGACGCCTATCTCGCCGCGTGCCGCGCGGACACCGACCGGTTGGTGGCGGCCGGCATGCCGTCGGCCACTTCGATCTTCGTGGGGGGCGGCACGCCGTCGATGGTGCGGCCGGCGGATCTCGTGGGCATGCTCGACCGAATCCCTCGCACGGCCGACGCTGAGATCACCGTGGAGTGCAACCCCGACGACGTGACGCCCGAGCTGGTCGACACCTATCGGGCCGGCGGGGTGAACCGGCTCTCGTTCGGTGTGCAGTCCACTTCTGCGCATGTGCTGGCCGCGCTGGGGCGCACCCATGACCGTGCCAACGTGGAGCGCGCCGTCGAGCTGGCGCGCGCGGCCGGGTTCGACACCTTCAACCTCGACCTCATCTACGGCGGCGCCGGCGAGTCGTTCGAGGACTGGTGCCGCACGCTGGCCGACGCCGTGGCCCTCGACCCCCCCCACGTGTCGGCCTACGCGCTCACCGTGGAGGCCGGGACACCGCTCGCGCTCGACCCGGCTCGCCACCCAGACGACGACGACCAGGCCGACAAGTACCTCGCTGCCACCGAGCGCCTCGGCGCGGCCGGCCTCGGCTGGTATGAGATCTCGAACTGGAGCCGCCCAGGCCACGAGTGCCGCCACAACCTCCTCTACTGGACGATGGGGGAGTACCAGGGCATCGGTTGCGCGTCCCACTCGCATCGTGCCGGCCGCCGGTTCTGGAACCTGCGCACCCCCGACCGCTACATCGACGCCGTCACCGCCGGCGCCACAGTGGAGGCGGCCGATGAGCACCTCGATCCCGAGGCGCGTGCGCTGGAGGCCCTGCAGCTCTCGCTGCGCACCCGCGACGGAGTGCCGGCCGTGTCACTCGATGCCGACGCCCTGGCCGGGCTGGTGCGCGCCCACCCGGACGACCCCGCTCGTGTCGTGCTCACCGTCGAGGGGCGCCTGCTGGCCAACGAGGTTGCCCTGCGCCTGTGCGTCTGAGGTACCCGTTGCGCACAGCGTCGCGAGGGGCGCAGACTCAGAGGATCCGACGCCGGGGGGTGGCAGATGTTCGTGCAGGTGATCGAAGGGCGCGTCAAGGACGCGCAGGCGATGCTCGACCGGGGTGACCAGTGGCAGACCGAGCTGCGGCCGGGTGCCGCCGGCTTCCGTGGTGTCACGGGAGGCGCCACCGCTGACGGGCGCTTCATCATGGTCGTGCGCTTCGAGTCGGAGGCCGCAGCCCGCGCCAACAGCGAGCGCCCCGAGCAGAGCGCTTGGTGGGCGGACACGGCCGGGCTGTTCGACGGGGACATCTCGTTCGCGGAGTCGGGTGACGTCACAGAGTGGATGGGCGGCGGCTCCGACGACGCGGGCTTCGTCCAGGTGATGAAGTCCACCGGTGTCGACCGCGCCCAGGTGGAGCGCATGGACGCCGTGTTCGAGGCGCACGGAGCCGTTCGCCCTGATGTCCTCGGCGGCCAGCGCATCTGGACCGGTCCCGACTCCTGCATCGACGTCGCCTACTTCACGAGCGAAGCCGACGCCCGCGATGGCGAGAAGACCGAGATGCCCGACGAGGTCAAGGAGCTCATGGCCGACGTCGACGGCATGGGCGACACGGAGTACCTCGACCTCAGCCAGCCCCAGATCCGCTAGCCGCCCCTGGACGTCGCGGGGAGGGCGGGTGGAGCGGGATCTGGGTCCCCTCGAGGAGATCGAGCGCTTGGTGCAGGAGCGCGCCAAGGACATCTCGCTGGAGATGTCCGGGGCCGGCAAGGACAAGCTGCGTGCGCTCATCGCCGACGAGGTGGCCCGCTGGACGCTCGACCACCGACGCGGTCTCCACTCCTACGACCTCAGTGACCCCGAGCGGGTGGCCGAGCGGGCTTACCGCAACCTGGCGGGCTACGGCCCCCTCGAACCGCTGCTCGAGGATGACGACGTCTGGGAGGTGATGGTCAATGCCCCCGATGCCATCTTCGTGAAGCGTCATCGCGGTCCTTCCGGGTACCACGACGAGGTGTTCCACGACGACGACCACGTCGTGCGCACGCTGACCAAGATCCTCGACGACGCGTCGGGATCGCACCGCAAGCTGGACCCGTCGGAGGGGCTCCAGGATGCCCAGCTCGACAACGGGGCCCGCCTCCACATCGTCCACGGCGACATCAGTCGCGATGGC
>DAIQBC010000179.1:0-5864 GCA_036781345.1 Acidimicrobiales bacterium
GGTGTCCTGGTGCCGAGCCTTCGCCATCCGATGGTCAACGCCGCCGCCATCACCGACCTCGCCGACCTGGCGCCGGGTCGGGTCGCGGTGGCCATCGGCGCGGGCTTCACCGGGCGGCACGTGCTCGGCCAGAAGGCGATGCGATGGTCGGAGGTGCGCGCGCACGTGCTGGCCATCCAGGCCCTCCTGCGCGGCGAGGAGACCGAGTGGGACGGGAGTCTGATCCGGATGATCCAGCCCGCCGGCTTCGGTGCTCCCCGGCCCCTCGCCGTGCCCATCTTGATCGGCGCCGACGGTCCCAAGGGCACCGCGGTGGCCGCGGAGCTCGGTGACGGCTCGTTCTCCGCCGGGGTGCCGAATCCGGACGCGCCCACGGCCTGGCGCGCCCTGCTCACCTTCGGCACCGTGCTCGACGACCGGGAGACGGCCATCAGTCCACGGGTGCTCGAGGCCGTCGGGCCCGGTGTGGCCGTGATCCTGCACGGAATGTACGAACGGGGCGGTCCCGCCGCCGTGGACGCCTTCCCGGGCGGACGGGAGTGGCGCGCCGGTCTCGAGGAGATCGACGAGGCCGAGCGCCACCTCGCCGTGCACGAGGGCCACCTCGTTGAGCTCACCGAGCGCGACCGGGCCGGTCTCGCGGCCGGGCTGGCCGAGCTCATCCCGTCGTTCACGCTGACAGGCCCACCCTCGGACGTGGCCGCCCGCGTGCGGGCCTTCGCCGACCAGGGTCTGACCGAGCTGGCCTACCAGCCATGCGGACCCGACATCCCCAGGGAGCTGGAGGCGTTCGCCGCCGCCACCGGCCTCTCCCGCGACGCGTAACCCCGGCGACTTCCGTGGCCCCCGTGGGCGAAGATGCACGGATGGCTCAACGGGGTTGGCGACGTCGCGCGCTCTGGCGGACACGTCCTTACCTCGCGCCGTATCGCCGGCACATCGCCTTCATCGTGACGTCCTCCATCATCTCCAGCGCCGGCATGGTGGCGGTGCCGCTCGTCGTGAAGCAGGTGATCGACGGACCCATCGCCGACGGCGACCGCGGCGGCGTGGTGCCGTGGGCGCTGCTGGTGGCCGCCATCGCCGTGGCCGAGGTGTTCCTCGCCTTCGGCCGGCGCTACCTGCTCACCGTGCTGTCCACCGGGTTGGAGACACGCCTGCGCGACGACCTCTACGAGCAGCTCCAACGGCTCGACGTGGGCTTCCACGACCGCTGGCAGTCGGGCCAGCTGCTTTCGCGGGCGATGACCGACCTCAGCGTCATCCGCCGCTTCGTCGGCTTCGGCGCCATCTTCTTCGTGCTCATCGTTCTGCAGGTGGCGGCGATCTTCGGCGTTCTCCTCACGCTGCACGTGCCGCTCGCACTGCTCACGTTCGCGGCCACCATCCCGGTGCTGGTGCTGTGCCACCGCTTCGAGATCCGCTACATGGCGATCGTCCGCCGCATCCAGGACCAGACCGGCGATCTCACCACCACCATCGAGGAGGGGGCCAAGGGGATCCGGGTGCTGAAGGCCTTCGGGCGTGGCGACGTCGCCTTCGCCAGCTACCAGGGTCAGGCACGCGAGATCCACGCCACGCAGATGGAGCGGATCACACTGCACACCCGCTTCGTCTGGGTGCTGGGGCTCATCCCCAACCTGACCCTCACGGTCGTGCTCCTGGCCGGTGTGCTGGCGGTCGGTTCGGGGGGGCTCACGCTCGGCGGGCTGGTGGCCTTCGTGTCCTACGTGCTGATGCTCACCTTCCCTCTCGAGATGCTGGCGTGGATCGTGGCCCTCGGCGGCGAGGCCGAGAGCGCGGCCGGGCGCGTCTACGAGGTGTTCGACACCGTGCCCACCATCGACGATCGCCTCGGTGCCCTCACCCTCGACGAAGTGCGGGGGGACATCCGCTTCGAGCACGTGTCGTTCACGTACGAGGGCAGCGACCGCGCAGCCCTGAACGACATCGATCTCACCGTGCGCGCCGGCGAGGTGGTGGCGGTGGTGGGGGCCACCGGCTCGGGCAAGACCACGCTGGTGACACTCCTGACCCGGCTCTACGACCCGACTGAAGGGCGCATCACCCTCGACGGCCACGACCTGCGCGACCTCACGGTCACCAGCTTGCGCCGACACGTGGGCTTTGCCTTCGAGGAGCCCTCGCTGTTCTCGGCGTCCGTGCGGGAGAACCTGCTCATGGGCAAGCCCGACGCCACGGAGGCGGAGGTGCTGGCCGCCCTCAAGGTGGCCCAGGCCGACTTCGCCCTCGACCTCCCGTGGGGACTCGACACGCGCATCGGCGAGCAGGGCCTGTCCCTGTCCGGTGGCCAGCGGCAGCGCCTCGCCCTCGCGCGGGCGATCATCGGGCGTCCCCGCATCCTCGTGCTCGACGACCCGCTGTCGGCGGTCGACGTGCACACGGAGGCCGCCGCCCAGGCCGCCCTGCGCCCCTTGCTCGAGGGGTGCACGGTGTTCATCGTCGTGCACCGACCGTCCACGGTGGCCCTGGCCCAGCACTCGATCCTTCTAGAGGAAGGCCGCCTCGTGGCGGTCGGCGCCCACCACGACCTGCTCGAGTCGGAGCCCCGCTACCGGGCGGTGCTCTCGGAGGATGCCGAGGGGGTGAGCGCGCGATGACCTCCGTCGAACCGGATCAGATCCACGACATCGACCCCGACGCGCCCCTCGACCTCACCGGCGACGAGCTGGTCGACGAGTGGCGGGGGGTGAACGTCGAAGACGTCGAGGAGGTCACCGGCGGGTTGGCGGGGCTGCTGCGCACGCGCAGCCGCGCCCTGCTGGCCGACCTCGTGCGCCCCCACCACCGCACGCTGCTGCTCTCCTCGCTGCTGATCGCCATCAGCACCGCCGCCCGATTGGCCATGCCGTGGCTGGTGCAGCGTGGCATCGACGACGGCATTCCGCCGTTGCTCGACGGGGGCAGCGGCACGATCCGACCCATTGTCACCGTGGTGCTGGCGATCCTGGGCACCGCCGCGATCAGCGCCGCGGCCTTCAACGCCTTCCTCCTCCTGGTGGGTCGGGTGGGCCAAGACGTGGTGCTCGACATCCGGGAGCGGCTCTACCTCCACTTCCAGCGCCTCAGCACGTCGTTCCACGAGCGCTACACGTCGGGTCGGGTGATCTCCCGGCAGACCTCCGACGTGGAGGCCATCTCCGACCTGCTCGGCAACGGGATCATCAGCCTCATCGAGTCCGTGCTGCTGATCGGCGGCATCGGCATCGCGCTGCTGCTCCTCGACCTCCCGCTCGCCCTCGTGAGCCTCGGGTCGTTCCCCGTCATCTTCGTGATGACACGTGCGTTCCGAAGTCGGGCCGAGCTGGCCTACCGGGCCACCCGAGAAGCCGTGGCGCTGGTGATCGTGCACTTCGTGGAGAGCCTCGGCGGCATCCACGCCGTCCACGCCTTCCGGCGGGAGCCTCGCAACCAGGAGATCTTCGAGCACCTCGATGACCGGTACCGCCGCGCCAACAACTGGTCGGGCCGGCTGGCAGGGATCTATGGCCCGGGGGTCCAGCTGGTCGGCCGGCTCACCACCGCCGTGGTGCTGCTGGTCGGCGCGAACCGCGTGCTCGACGGCGACATGACCGTCGGCGTGCTGGCCGCCTTCCTCCTCTACCTGCGCCAGCTCTTCGCGCCCATGGAGGAGCTCAGCCAGTTCTACAACCTGTTCCAGGCCGCCGCCGCCGCCACCGAGAAGCTCTCGGGCGTGCTGGCCGAGGCGCCGAGCGTGCCCGAACCCGATGTGCCTGTCCCGTTCACCGGCGCGCATGGCGAGGTCCGGCTCGAGGCGGTCCGCTTCGGCTACCGCGCCCGCACGGTGCTGCACGACCTCGACCTCCACATCCCCGCCGGCGAGACGTTGGCCGTGGTGGGAGCCACCGGTGCGGGCAAGACGACCGTGGCACGGTTGGCAGCTCGATTCTGGGACCCCACCGACGGACGGGTGCTGCTCGACGGCGTCGACCTGCGTCACCTCAGCGAAGCCGACCTGCGCCGGGCCGTCATCACCGTCACCCAGGAGAGCTTCCTGTTCGCCGGCTCGGTGGCCGACAACATCCGTCTCGGCCGGCCGGACGCCACGCGTGCCGAGATCGAGCAGGCGGCGAGGGCCATCGGCGCCCATGGCTTCATCGAACAGCTACCCCAGGGGTACGACACCGACGTGCACCAGAAGGGGGCGCGCCTGTCATCGGGCCAGCGGCAGCTCGTGTCGTTCGCCCGGGCCTTCCTCGCGGACCCCGCCGTGCTCATCCTCGACGAAGCCACGTCCTCGCTCGACGTCCCCTCGGAGCGCCTCGTGCAGCACGCCCTGCAGACGCTGCTGGAGGACCGAACCGCGGTGATCATCGCCCACCGGCTCACCACGGTGGAGATCGCCGATCGGGTGATCGTCATCGACGCCGGTCGCATCGTGGAGGACGGCCCACCAGGCGCCCTCATCGGGGGTGACGGACGCTACGCCGCCCTCCACCGCCAGTGGATCGAGAGCCTCGCGTAGGGTCGGCCGAGATGCAGGAGATCGTGGCCGCCCTCGGTGAGCAGCAGGCGGAGCTGGCGGGGCTGCTCGACGGTCTGGGCGACGACGGCTGGGCCCTGCCCTCCGCCTGCGCGGGCTGGTCGGTGGCCGACGTGGTGCTCCATCTCGCGCAGACGAACGAGATGGCGATCGGCAGCGCTCGCGACAACTTCGCGGAGGTGACGGCGCGGCTCTACGAGGGGCTGACGCCGGCTGGCGATGTCGACGACGGTGCCGCCCAGATGGTGGCCCGCGACCGCGACGCGACACCCCGCCAGATCCACGAGCGCTGGCTCCGATCCTGCGACGACCTGCGGGCCGACCTGCTCGCCCGCTCCCCCGCCGACCGGCTCGACTGGGTCGTCGGGAAGATGGCGGCCCGCACGCTCGCGACCACGCGCCTCGCCGAGACGTGGATCCACACCGGCGATGTCGCCCCCGCCCTCGGGGTGACGCCAGCGCCGACCGATCGACTCTGGCACGTGGCGCGGCTCGCCTGGCGCACGATCCCCTATGCGTTCGGGCGAGCCGGCCAGCTCGCCCCTGGACCTGTCGACCTCGCGCTCATCGCCCCGAGTGGCGCGGTCTGGACCTTCGGTGATGGTGACGCGCCCACCACCATCCGCGGCCCCGGTCACGACCTCTGCTGGGTGGCGAGCCGGCGCGTCGATCCGGCCGACACCGCGCTGGTGGCCGAGGGCCCCGACGGTGCGGCCGTCCTCGCCCTCATCCGCACCTGGGCCTGAGGCCCCTTGCTTCTGGCGTTGTCCGCCCGGCGCATCGCGCCGAGGAGCAACGCCAGAACGGCAGTGCGACGTCAGTCGGGGCTGAGGCCGAGGGCACCGATGTGGATGCTGCCGTCGTAGGCCTGCTCGGGGTTGGCGCGCACCTCGGCGTCAAGCAGGTGGGCGTCGTCGCCCACGAGGATCCGCCAGCGGTTGGCCCGCACGCCGTCGAGGATGACGGAGGCCGCCTCGGCCGCCGACACCGGTGCGTTCTCGCGGAACATGTCGCCGAACATCTGCACCATGGCCCGCACCGCGGTGTCGTCCATCGTCTCCACCGGGATGCCGCGCTGGGCCATGCCGGCTCGGATGTCGCCGAGCTCGTCGTCGGTGATCTCGCCGGAGCCGCCGTGCACCAGGCGGCTGTTGATCACGATGTCGGTGCCGATGTGGCCGGGCATGACCACCGACACGTGCACGTGCGGGGCGTTCAGACGGAAGTCCTCCAGCAGGGCCTCGGAGAGCCCCTTCACCGCGAACTTGGCGGCGCTGTAGGCGGTGTGGGGCATGCCGGGGCTGAGCATGGCCCAGAACCCGTTCACGCTGCTGGTGTT
>DAIQBC010000180.1:0-5809 GCA_036781345.1 Acidimicrobiales bacterium
CACGACCACCGAGGCCACCACCACCAGCGAGGCCACCACCACCAGCGAGACCACTACCACCACCAACTAGGCGGGACGGCGGTCCCGACTGGCCCGAAGGGCCCGCTTCTGCTCGATGAAGTCGACGAGGACGTAGTCGCCCAACGTCTCCGGTGTGGTGAAGAAGGCTCGCCCGCGGTTCATCTGCGTGAGCTTCTCGACGAAGGCCCGCAGGTAGGGCGTGGCATCGAGCATGAACGTGTTGATGCGGATCTGCTCCTTGGTGCAGCGGGCCACCTCGCGCAGCGTGGCGTCGATCGTCTCCTGCACGGGCGGGTAGCTGAAGAAGGGCTGCGCCATGCCGGTCTCGAAGTGGGCGGTGGGCTCACCGTCGGTGATCATGATGATCTGCTTGGTGCCGGTCTGGCGGGCGAGCAGCTGCCGGCTGAGCATGAACGCGTGCTGCATGTTGGTGCCGTAGACGAAGTCCCACGACACCTCGGGGAGCTGCTCAGGGGTGATCACCCGGGCCACCTCGCTGAAACCCACGATCCCGAGGTAGTCGCGCGGGAACTGCATCGAGATCAGCGAGTGCAGGGCCATGGCCACCTTCTTGGCGGCCAGGAAGTTGTCGCGCATCGGCATCGACAGCGACAGGTCGAGCATCAGCACGGTGGAGCTGCGCACGACCTGCTCGGTCTGCTCGATCTCGAAGTCCTCGGGGGTGAGGCGCACCGGCGTGCCGCCCCCGGCGCGGCGCACCGCGTTGCGGACGGTGCGCTCGATGTGGAGGTTGAACGGGTCGCCGAACTCGTAGGGCTTGGTGTCGTAGGTGCGCTCGTGCCCGATGCCGGTGCGCTCGATCTCGTGGCGGCCGAGCTTGTCGCGCGCCAGCTTGGAGAAGAGCTCCGAGAGCGCGTTGCGTCCGATCTTGCGCAGGCCCTTCGGCGTGAGCTCGAGCTTGCCCTCCTTGTTGTTGATGAGGCCGGCCTCCTCCAGCTGCTGGGCCAGCTTCGCGAGCTGCTCGAGGCTGCGCGCCGCGTCGTCGCCGAGCAGGTCGCGTGCGCGGTCGATGTCGACCTCGCCGAGAGCACCCGGCGATGACGCGCCGCGGAGCATCTGCTCGAGCTGGTCGAGGTCGCCGAGCTCGTTGAGCATCTGGGCCGCCTCTGCGAACCCCAGCGGGTCCTGGCCCGAGAAGTCGTAGCGCCGCTCCCAGCCCATCTGCGGAAACAGCTGTTGCAGGTGCCCGCCGAGCTGGTCCATCTGCCAGCGCAGGTCCATGTCCTCGAGGAGGGCCTCAGAGAGGCCCTGGAGCTGAGCCCGCTGCTCGGGCGTCATCGAGTTGAGCATCGCCTGCATCGAAGCCATGCGCTGGGCCATCAGCTCGAGGAGCTCGTCCAGGGTCTCGGGGTTCTCGGGGAAGAAGTCGCCGTAGCGCTCCATGAACTGCTCGAAGGAGGCCTGGGTGTCCTGTCCGGCCTCCTTCATGGCCAGGAGCCCGTTGAGGTCGTTCAGCATGTCCTTCATGCGCTGCATGGCCTCGGGGGTCATCTCCTGCATGGCCCCCGACATCTGGTTGAAGTAGCTCTGGGCCATCTCCTGACGGAGCTGGTCCATCAGCTCGTCGAAGCGCTCCCTGGCTTCACTCGAGGTGAACTCGTACTGCTGCAGCTGCTGCACCATCCCCGCCAGGTCGGGCGGGAGCATGTCGAGCTGCAGGTTGCGCTCCCCCACCACCTGGTCGGTGATCTCCTGGCGCCGCTGGTCGCCGCTGTCACGCGCCTCTCGGGCCAGCTCCTCGAGCCCCGCCCGCTCCATGTCGAGCACCTCGCGGAGCGATTCAGCGATCTCCTCGTACACGCCCCCCAGGTCGTAACGCTCGAGCTGGTCCCGGCGCTTCCGCCGCAGGCGCTCCATGAGCTCCCGCATGCCCATGACCTGCTCGTCGTTCCGATCGCGAAACCCCTGCTGCATCATCCGTCGGAGGGCGGCGTGGAGGTCGCCGTGGTAGAGCAGGTCGTCGGTGATCTCCTCGAGCACGGCCTCGGCGTCGAGGTCGAAGCCAACCTGGGAGCCGTCCCACTTCGAGTACCGGAAGCGTGGGGCACCTGCCATCGGCGTCACCGTACCGGCGTGGGAAGCATCGCGTGACGCTGCCGGTTGCACCTCCCGTGCTCGTGGAGATCTGGAGCGACGTGGCGTGCCCCTGGTGCTACGTGGGCACAGCGCGCTTCGAACGCGCCGTCGTCGCCTCGGGCGTGGAGGTGGAGGTCGTCTACCGGTCCTTCGAGCTCGACCCGAGCGTGCCGCCGGGGGCCGGTCCACCCCTGACGGAGTACCTGGCCCGCAAGCTCGGCGACCCGAGCCGGGTGCGGGCCGCCCATGCGCGCCTCACCGCCGCAGGGGCCGAGCTCGGCATCGACTTCCGCTGGGCCGCGATGCGCCGCGCCAACACGTTCGATGCCCACCGGCTCCTCGCCTGGGCGCGGCACACGGCCGGGGGCGACGCCCAACGGGCGCTGAAGAAGGCGCTCCTGCGCGCCTACTTCACCGAGGGGCGTGAGGTGGCCGACCACGAGGTGCTGGCCGACTTGGCGGCTGAGGTCGGGCTCGACCGGGACGCGGCCGCCACGCTCCTCGCCTCCGAGGCCGAGGCCGCCTTCGTGCGCGACGAGCGGGCCGAGGCGTACGACAACGGAATCACCGCCGTGCCCACCTTCGTCGTCGAGGGCCAGTGGATGCTCCAGGGCGCCCTCGACACCGACAAGTGGGTGAAGGCCCTCGCCCACATGGCGGCCGAGGTCGGCAGGGCGGCTCCGGCAGGGTAGCGGTCAGCCCCAGCGATCAGGGACAAGGGCTGCTCGCCCGGTCCGTCAACACGTCTCAGGTCCCTCGCGTCTACGACGGGTGAGGTCCCCGGTGTGGGCACGTGACCCGGTCAGAGAGCGAGGACCTGGCCTGCGGTGACGACGACCCAGAGGCTGCCGAGCCCGCCGAGAGCCATGACCAGGTTGCGCCCGAACCGTGTGTCTGCGCCTTCGCCATCGGGCCGCACGGGGTGATCCGGCGCGGCCAGGTATCGCAGCCTGGACGCGACCGTGCCCGCCAAGACGCCGATCACCGCCCCGACGAAGAGCGGTGGCGCGGACAGGAGCACCGCGAAGGGCAGGACCGACACCACCCCCTTCGGGCTCCACCCCGGTCGGGGCCAACGGGGGGCGAGGCGGTCGACCAGGACGCCGAAGGTCGCCCCGAACAGCACGAGCGTGGCGAGGCAGAACGCCACCGCCAGGGCCACTGGCGCGATGAGCGTGAAGTCGCGGTTGGCAGGGGTGAGGAGGCCTGCGGGCCGTACGAGCAGGCCAGCTCCGATCCCAGCACCCACCAGGCCGGCCGCCAGCGACCGGTCGGGAAGCCAACGCCGCAACATCGAGAAGATCGCCAGCCCGACGACACCTGCGCCAATGCCGACGACGGCGATCAGGAAGGCAGAGCCGCCGACGCTCACGTCGCCGATGATCTCATCGGCCTCCGTCCGCAGCCCCTGGACATCGTCTGACGAGGTGGCGGCCAGGACCCGCATCATGAGTCGGCCACCGGCGCCGATCGTGAGCAGACCGCCGAGGTACGCCCCGATGAGCATCCCGCCGGCCCGGCTCACCGTGACAGCGAGCCGCTCGCCGAAGGGTTCGCGGCCTGACAGCGCCGATGGCGACCGCCGAGTGTCTCGCAACCAGACGACGAGGACCGCAGCCGCGACCATCGCCGCCCCGCATCCAATGGTGACCCCTGCCTTCAGCATGCAGAGCGCCTCGGGTTCCGCCCGTCAGGATCGATGGACACCGACGGAATCTAGATCCAGCGCGGACGAGCTCGTACAGGTTCCATCGGGGCTTCGAGGGTCGGGCACGCGATGATCACGGGCATGGCATGGCCGGACGGGTTCATCTGGGGCACCGGGGCGTCGTCCACCCAGGCCGAGGGGGCCGCCCCGGCGAGCGACTGGTACCGCTGGGAACGTGAGGGACGCGTCCCCCCTTCGGGCGACGGCAACGGGTTCGCCACCCGCCACGCTGAGGACTTCGCCCTCTACGCCGACCACGGCCTCACCCACCACCGGCTCTCGCTCGAGTGGGCTCGGTTGGAGCCACAGCCGGGCCGCCACGACCCCGCCGAGGTGGAGCGCTACCGCCGGATGCTCGAGGCGGCGCGAGCGGCAGGTGTGTCGATCTGGGCGTGCCTGCACCACTTCACCCTGCCGGGGTGGTTCGCCGACGACCTGAGCGGCTTCCGGGACGACAAGCGCGGGCGCCTGCTGTGGAGCCGCCACGTGGACTGGGTGGCGGAGACCTTCGGCGACCTCGTGGCGGGGTGGAAGCCCATCAACGAGCCCGTCTGGTACGCCCTCGGTTCCCACCTGTTCGGTCAGCTGCCGCCCGGCCACCGCGACCGGCGCGAGGCGGCCGATGTCCTCACGACCATCCATCAGGCCGGCGCCGACGCGGCGCGCCTCCTCCGCACCCCGGCCACACCGGTGGCGACCATCCAGAACTTGTCACCGGTGTTCCGGGTGGAGGACACCGTGGCGTCGATCGAGGCGGCGGCCCGCGTCGAGGAGCGCGTGTGGGAGTCCTGGGCCAGTCCCGAGCAGCTCGACGCGTATGACCTGATCGGCTTCTCCTACTACTCAGCGATCGGCGTCGCGGGCGACGGGTCGCTCACCACCTGGCCAGTGGGCGGCCGGCCGAGCGCGATGGGCTACGTGCCGTGGCCGGAGGGCCTCGGTCACGTCCTCAACCGACTCGCCGAGGCGCATCCGGACCGGCCGCTGCTGGTGTGCGAGGCCGGCCTCGGTACCGACGACGAGGCCGAGCGGGCCGGCTACGTCGAGGACGTGCTCGGGGTCGTCGGCGAGGCGCTCGCCAGCGGGATCGACGTCCGCGGCCTTTTCTGGTGGACCGGCGTCGACAACTACGAGTGGCACCACGGCTACGACGTGCGCTTCGGTCTCTTCGACCGCGACCGCAACCCCCGGCCCGCCGCCGCCATCGCCAAGGCCGCCGCCGAGTCCCGCCCGGTTCTGTGAACGGGACGCGTCAGGCGCGCGCTCGGTAGGTGGCGCGGGCGCCGACCGAGTCCTTGTTGAGGCGCTTGCTGAGGTGGAGGCCCTCGAGGAGCAGCTCGACGGCCGAGGCGACGGACGCGGCGGACTCGTCGCCCCCGGTGAGGTCGGCGACCGCCTCCCGGAGGGCCGGCTGCTGCTCGAGGAGCGAGACGTACTCCGCGGAGGTGACGTCTTCCCCGGCATGGATCACCGCGCCTTCCTCGAAGGCGGTGACGATGGGCCGGAACCGCTCGGGCGTGAAGCGCTCCTTGAACACCGTCAGCACAGCTGCCTTCACGAGGTTCTCGGCGATCTGCGCGTCGCGGCCCTCCTCCAACGACTCGATCTCGATCTTGCCCATCATCGATGCCGGCAGCGCCTCGAGGTCGCTCACCCGGGGGGCGACCTCCTTCTCGCCGTGGCGCAGAGCCCGCCTCGCTGCGTTGGCCACCATCACCTCGTGGTTGGTGATGGTGAAGCGCACGGAGACCCCGGACCGCTGGTTGATGTGCGGGCTCGAGCGGGCGAGGTGGGACAGCGTGGCCACGATCTCCGTCATGTACTCGGGCACGGTGACCCGCACGCCCTCAGCCTCCAGCGGGGTGGCCTCGGCCAGAGCGATGTCGACCTCGGTCGACACCTCGAGCGGGTAGTGGGTGCGGATCTGCGAGCCGAAGCGATCCTTGAGCGGCGTGATGATCCGGCCCCGGTTCGTGTAGTCCT
>DAIQBC010000181.1:0-5777 GCA_036781345.1 Acidimicrobiales bacterium
GGCCACCATCGCCCTACTGGCGTCGACCTACCCAGGGTAGAGCTCACCCGTTCTGTGGACGCTGACGCCCGCCATCCGAGCGCGAGCGTCCACAGAACGGGTGGTGAGCGAGTCAGGTGAAGCGGGTGACCCAGCCGAGCTGACGGAAGCGGCGAAGCTGGCGGAGCACGAACCAGAAGGCGAGGCCGACCGCGACGGTCGAGCCGAGGGCGGCGACCAGGAGGTCGCCGGCGGCGATTCCTCCGCCCTCGAGACCGATGCGGGTGGCGTCGAAGGCGCGCGTGAGCGGGATGGCCCGGGCGATCGCCTGCAGCCCGCCGGGAAGGGCCTCGACCGGGTAGAACACGCCGGACAGCGGCATCAGCAGCACGAGGGTGCCCCAGGAGAACACCTCCGCGCTGTCGCCGTACTGCAGGGTCAACCCGACCACTAGCAGGGCCACGGCCCAGCCGAACACGAGCAGCACTGCGGCGGCGGGCGCGAGGACCCAACCCGCAGAGCTCGGGTCGATGGCGTAGAGGCCGCCGCCGACGCCACTGATGAGACCCACGGCGACCAGCGTTCGCAGCAGCCCCACCACACCCAGGGCGGCGGCGTACTCGATCTCGCGCACCGGGGTGGTGAGGAGGTTGAGCACGTTGCGCGACCACACCTCCTCGAGGAAGCCGAGGGACCCGGCCAGGGTGAGCTGCCAGACCAGGTGGAACAGGAGGATGCCCGTGAACAGCAGGCGCACGGGCCCGTCGCCGGTGCCGTAGGCCACGCCGATGGACGAGAACAGGACGACGTCGACCACCGGGAGCACCAGCAGCAGGAACCACATGCCAGGGTTGCGGTACTGCACGAGGCCCTGACGGCGGACGATCGCCCAGACCCGGCGCCAGCTGAACGATGCCGCGGCGCTGCTCGTCACAGCTGCTCGGCTCGGTGTCGCGCCGCCTCGGCGAGGAAGAGCGCCTCGAGCGACGCCTGCCCGCCGTCGGCCGCCACCTTCGCCGGTGGCCCGTCGGCGATGACCCGGCCGGCACGGAGGAACACCACGCGCTCGGTGAGCGTCTCCACCTCACGCATGTCGTGGCTCGTGAGCAGCAGTGCGGTGTGGTGCTCCTCGTTGATCCGGGCGAGCCGGTCGCGCACGCGGAAGGCGATGTCTGGATCGAGCGATGCGGTGGGCTCGTCGAGGATCAGCAGGCGCGGTCGGTGCAAGGTGGCCTTCGCGATTCCCACCAGGGTGCGCTGCCCCGACGAGAGGTGCATGCAGAGCTTGTCTCTGAGGTGGCGGATGTCGAGCTCGCCGATCACGGTGTCGACGGCCGCGCCCGGCTCGTCGACCTCGGAGAGGTCGGCGAAGAAGCGCAGCGCCTCGGCGACCTTGAGCCGATCGGGCAGTGGCAGGTAGCCCGCCGCGAAGCCGACGGATCGCATCGCCTGGTGGCGTTGGGCGGGGAGCTCGTGGCCGGCGATGTGGACGCGGCCCTCGTCGGCCTCGATCGCGCCGAGCACCATCAGCAGGGTGGTGGTCTTGCCGGCACCGTTGGGCCCCACGATGGCGACGCGCTCGCGGGGATGCACGTGCAGCGTCACGCCGTTGACGGCGCGCACGCCGTCGAAGCTCTTGACCAAGCCTTCGGCGAGGAGGAGGGGCGTCATCGTGGGTGAGTCTGGTCTCCGCGGGGGCGTCGTCCGCAGGCATTTCGGCGCGCTGCCCGCCGTGCTCACCAGTAGTTGGGGGCTTCTTTGGTGATCGTGATGTCGTGGGGGTGACTCTCGCGGAGGCCGGCACCGGTGATGCGTATGAAGCGTCCCCGCTCCTTGAGCTCCTCCACCGTGCCGGTGCCGCAGTAGCCCATGGCCTGGCGCAGGCCGCCGATGAGCTGGTGGAGCACGTTGGCCACCGGGCCCTTGTAGGCCACCCGACCCTCGATGCCCTCGGGCACCAGCTTGTCGGTGTCGACGACGTCGCCCTGGAAGTAGCGGTCCTTGGAGAACGAGCGGGCCTTCATGGCGCCCATCGAGCCCATGCCCCGGTACTCCTTGAACCGTTCGCCCTGGTGGAGCACCACCTCACCGGGAGACTCGTCGACACCCGCGAGGAGTGAGCCGAGCATGACGACGTCGGCGCCCGCGGCGAGCGCCTTGGGGATGTCGCCCGAGAGCTGGATGCCGCCGTCGGCGATGAGCGTGATGCCGTGTCGCTTGGCCGCCACCGCACAGTCGTGGATGGCGGTGAGCTGCGGCACCCCGACCCCGGCCACGACCCGAGTGGTGCATATGCTCCCGGGCCCTACTCCCACCTTCACGCCGTCGGCTCCGGCGGCCACCATCGCGTCGACCGCGTCGGCCGTGACGATGTTGCCGCCGACCACTTCGATGTCGAAGCTGCCCTTGATCGTCTTCACGACGTCGAGCACGCCCTGCGAGTGGCCGTGGCTCGTGTCGACTACGAGGAGGTCGACGCCGACGGCGACGAGGGCCTCGGCCCGCTCGATCGCGTCCGGCCCCACACCGACCGCCGCCCCCACCCGGAGGCGGCCCTTGTCGTCCTGGGTGGCGTGCGGGTACTCGGTCTGCTTCTTGATGTCCTTGACCGTGATGAGGCCGCGCAGGGCGCCGGTGGCGTCGACGATGGGCAGCTTCTCGATGCGGTGCTGCCAGAGGATGTCCTTGGCCTGCTCGAGGGTGGTGCCGAGAGGGGCCGTGAAGAGCGGGGCCGCCTTCATCACGCGCTCGATCACCTGGTCGTGGTCCTCGACGAAGCGGAGATCGCGATTCGTCAGGATGCCCACGAGCTTTCCGTCGCTGTCGACGATCGGCACGCCGGAGATCTTGTAGCGGGCCATCAGGTCGAGCGCGGCGCTCACGGGGGCGTCGGGCGGGAGCGTGACCGGGTCGGTGATCATGCCGCTCTGGGAGCGCTTCACTCGGTCGACCTCGGTGACCTGGTCGTGCACGGACAGGTTGCGGTGGACGATGCCGATGCCGCCGTGGCGGGCCAGGGCGATGGCCAGCGTGGCCTCGGTGACGGTGTCCATGGCCGCGGACACCACCGGGATGTTGAGCTGGATCCTCGGGGTGAGCTGCGCCGCGGTGCTGACCTCGTTCGGCAGCACGTTGGACTCGGCCGGCAGCAGCAGGACATCGTCGAAGGTGAGCCCTTCCTTGGCGAACTTCGGCGGGTAGCCGCTGCCATCGGGAGCTGCGCCGCTCGCTGCCGCGCCTTCACCATCGCCGGGGAAGGGGCTGGGAGGCGTCTCCATGGAGTGAGCCTAGTCGCAGACCCCTACATTTCGAAGGTGACCGATCGCACGTACCACTGGACCCCCGACGAGTTCCGTCGGCACGGGCACGACGTCGTCGAGTGGGTGGCTCGCTACCTCGAGTCGATCGAGGACCGGCCGGTGCTGAGCGGCGTCGCGCCCGGCTGGGTGCGAGACCAGCTTCCGCCCTCGCCGCCGGAGGCTCCCGAGGACTTCGCCGCCGTGCTCGCCGATCTGGACCGGGTCGTGCTGCCGGGCCTCACGCAGTGGCAGCACCCGCGCTTCTTCGGCTACTTCCCCACTGGTGCCTCGGGGCCATCGGTGCTGGCCGACCTCGTGTCGTCGGGGCTCGGCGTACAGGGGATGCTGTGGTCCACCTCTCCCGCTTGCACCGAGGTCGAGACCCACATGCTCGACTGGATGGCCGAGCTGCTGGGCCTCCCCGACCGGTTCCGGTCCCATGGCGATGGGGGTGGCGTGATCGAGGACTCGGCGTCGGGCGCCACGCTGTGCGCATTGCTGGCGGCTCGGTTCCGGGCTGCCGGTGACGGGCCCTTCGATCGCCTCCGCGCCTACACCTCCAGCCAGGCGCACAGCTCGGTCGAGAAGGCCGTGCGCATCGCTGGTCTCCGTCCGGACCAGCTTCGCCTGATCGAGGTGGACGGCGCGTTTGCCCTCCGTGCCGACCACCTCGCCGCCGCCATGGCCGACGACCGCGCCGCCGGTCTGCTGCCCTTCCTCGTGGTGGCCAACGTGGGCACCACATCGTCGACCGCCATCGACCCGGTGGACGCCATCGGGGAGATCTGCCGGGCCGAGGGCGCGTGGCTGCACGTCGACGCCGCGCATGCCGGCTCGGCACTGGTCTGCCCGGAGCTGCGCTGGATCGTCGCCGGCCTCGACCGGGCCGACAGCTTCTGCATGAACCCGCACAAGTGGCTCTTCACGAACTTCGATTGCGACTGTTTCTGGGTGGCGGATCGGCGCGCCCTGATCGCGGCCCTCAGCGTGCTGCCTGAGTACCTCCGCAACGCGGCATCGGAGTCCGGTCATGTCATCGACTACTGCGACTGGCAGGTGCCCCTGGGCCGCCGCTTCCGGGCGTTGAAGCTCTGGTTCGTGCTCCGCTCGTACGGGGCGGAGGGTCTCCGCCACCACATCCGCGAGCACGTCGCGCTGGCGCAGTCGTTCGCCGCGCGCGTGTCGGCGCACCCTCGGCTCGAGGTCGTCGCACCACATCCGCTCAACCTCGTGTGCGTTCGCCATCGGGACGGGGACGACGCCACGGAGGCCCTCCTCGCGGCCTTGAACCGCACCGGCCGCGTCCTGCTCACGCACTCGAGGCTGGACGACCGCTACGTCATCCGCGTGTCGATCGGTGCACAGGCCACCGGGGCCGTCCACGTTGACGCGCTCTGGGCGCTGATGGAGGAGCTGGCGGCATGAACCTCGACCAGGACATCGACCCGCAGCGCTTCGAGGTGCACCGGTTCGCGGGGCGTGGCTTCGAGCAGGCGTACGTGCGTGAGGGAACGGGCGGTGTGCCGCTGCTGCTGGTGCACGGCTGGCCCGAGTCGAAGCGGATCTGGTGGCGGGTGATCGAGCCGCTCGCCAGGGCCGGCTTCGATGTCATCGTGCCCGACCTCCGGGGCTTCGGCGACAGCGACCTGGGTCCCGATGGGTTCCATGACGTCCCGGCCCACGTGGGTGACCTGCACGCCCTGCTCACCGACGGCCTCGGGATCGAACGCGCCGTGCTCTGCGGTGGCGACCTCGGCGGGCCAGTGGTCCAGATGCTGGCTCTCGAGCAGCCAGACGTTGCCGACCGCCTCTGCTTGTTCAACTCCCCGCTCCCGTACGACCGTGAGCGCATGGCCGGCCTCGCCACCCGTCCGGCGCTGGAGGCAGCCGACTACTTCGTGCGGCAAGGCCTCGACGCCGACGGGCTGGCCCGCGACCTCACCACAGCTGAGCAGCGCCGCCGCTACATCGCCACCTTCTACACGTCCCGGTTCTGGGCTCACCCGGGTGCCTTCATGGGCGACGCCCTCGCTGTGTTCGGTCCCTTCGGCGGCACTCCACAGGTCGACTTCCACACCGAGCCCTTCGGCGACGCCGCCAAGCTTCGGGCCGGCTTCGGCGCCTACGAGAGCGTGTTCGATGCGGCTCGCCAGAGCGGACCAGTGCGGATGGCTCGCAACGCGGCCATTCGGGCCCTCCTGCTCTTCGGGCCGTCCGACCACGTCATCTACCCAGCCTTCGCGGAGATGGCCGCCGTCGTGTTCCCTGACCACGACGGGCCCCACCGCCTCGACCGCTGCGGCCACTTCGTGCCGTGGGAGGCCCCGCTGGCGCTCACCGAGCGGCTGGTGGCCTTTTGCGCTGACCTCTTGGAGGACGCCGTCAGACGCTGAGAAGGGATGGGCTGTCGGAGGTGGCTCCCTGCAGCGCGCCGATTGCTCGGGCCAGGGCATCCGTAGCGCCCATGGCGTCGACCCGGCTGGCGACACCCTTCAGCTC
>DAIQBC010000182.1:0-1524 GCA_036781345.1 Acidimicrobiales bacterium
CGAAGGCGTTGCCGGCGGCCTCGGCCTGCTCGGGCGTCGGCTCGGCGGCCAACCCCTTGAGCATGTCGTCGGACCAGCGCAGCAGGTCGGCACGGTGCTCGGGCCGCACGCCGAGGGCATCGCCGATCATGATCATCGGCAGGTGGGCGGCCACCTCGGTCACGAGGTCGCACTCGCCGCGCTCGATCACCGCGTCCACGATCTCCGCGCAGGCCCGGCGCACCAGCGGCTCGCTGTCACGGACCCGCCGTGGCGTGAACCCCTTGTTCACCAGCTTCCGTCGCTGCAGGTGGGCGGGGTCGTCCATGTCGATCATCATCGGCAGGGCCGGCTGGTTGGGCCGGATGCCACCGGCGCTGGAGAACGCGGTGGGATCCTTCGACACCGCCTTGATGTCGGCGTAGCGGGTGACGCCCCACACGTTGCCGTCGAAGTACACGGGCGCGTGGGCCCGCATCCACGTGAGCGCCTCGTGGTGGTCACCGGCCCAGAAGGTGCCGCTGCACAGCTCGATGTCGGCTCGGGTGGGATGGTCGGGCACGGTTGGCATTCTGACAGACCGTCAGATCCGCTCGGCTCCCGCGGTGCTCAGACCGGGATCCACACCAAGGCGAGGTCGGTGAGACGGATGTCGGTCTTCTCCAGCGCCACGTCGACGGTCTCGATGGCGGCCGCCTTGGCGTCCCAGTCGTCGGCGATGCCGGCCAGCTCGTCGGCCATGTCGGCCTCGAGGTCGGCCAGAGCCTGGGTCTTCTCCTCCACGCGGTTCTGGGCGGCCGACACCCGCTTGCCGGCCTCGCTCGTGCGGCTCCGGCGAGTGGCCAGGCTGCCCACGGACCGGGCGATCGAGCGGGCGCTGCCTCGGCCGCCGAACACCGCGCCGAGGAGGCTGCCGGCCCCGCTCATCAGCTCGTCGGTCTTCTTGGTCGACTTGGCCGCCTCGGCCTGGTCCACCCGGTCTTGGGCGGTGGCCACCGCGGTGCGGGCCCGGGCGATCCGGTCCTCGAACTTCTTGGCCATGGTGGCGGCGAGCTTGTCGGCCTCGATGTCGGCGGCGGCGTCGCAGCGCGCGGTGAACGCCTCCTGGGTCTCGCCCGGGCGGCTCACCAGCTTGAGCTCGCGGTTCGAGAACAGGGAGACCGTGCGGTTGACGAGCAGGTTGTCGATGATGGCCTTCTCCACGGCGGTGAACAACGCCTTCGTCTTCACCTTCGCGTCGGGCAGGACGTAGGTGGCACCCGGGGGCGCGGCGGGCTGCAGGTCGCGGGCGTCGTAGTCGACCGCCACCATCGACGAGACGTCCGGCGGGTCGGCCAGCGGGAACAGCACGCACTCGAGCTGCTCGGTGTGGCGCAGGTCGGCGGCGCTGTCGTCGTAGAGCATGTCGATCGTGGCCACGATCCCGGCCGCGAACCGCGTGCTGGTGGGGACGGCGCCCACCTGCGCAGCCCACGGTGCGGCCGGGTCGAGCCACCGCACCGCGATGCCCTCCGCCACGGTCGGCGCCACCGGCGTGGTGTCGTC
>DAIQBC010000182.1:1624-5745 GCA_036781345.1 Acidimicrobiales bacterium
GCCATCAGGGTGGCGATCTGCTCGCGGGTGAGGGGGCCGCGGAGATAGGACATGGCCCAGCGGCTCGTGAAGGTGGTGGGCGCGTCCTTGCCGGCCTGGCGGAGGACGAACTCCCGCTTGTCGAGCCCGGCGATGGTGGAGCTGACCGCGTCGGTGTCGACGCCGCCGGCGGCTGCCGACAGGCCGTCGAGGAGTCGGGCCTTGTCCTGCTCGGTCTGCAGGCGGCCGATCATCCACGTCCCGGCATTGGACAGCGCCTTGTAGTCGACGTCGACCGGGTTCTGCGTGGCGAGCACGAGGCCCACGCCGAAGGCCCGGGCCTGCTTGAGGAGGGTGAGGATCGGTCCCTTGGCCGGCGGTGCGGCCGTGGGCGGGACGAACCCGACCACCTCGTCGAAGTACACGAGGGCGCGCAGCTTGTCGGTGCCGGGCTGCCCGCGCATCCAGGTGACCAGCTTGGAGAGCACGAGCGTGACCACGAACTGGCGCTCCTCGTCGGCCAGGTGGGCCAGCGACACGATGGCGCAGCCGGGCCGGCCGCCGGGGGAGAGCAGGGCGCCGATGTCGAGATCGGCGCCCTGGCCCCAGGCCGCGAAGGCAGGGGAGGCGAGCAGGCCGTTGAGGCGCAGGGCCAGCTTGGTGCGGTCGTCGGGCGGGAAGAACTCGTCGAGCTCGAACACCCCGAGCTTGCGGATCGGAGGGGCCTGCACCTGGGCCACCAGGCCCGGCAGGTCGAGGTCCTGGCCGGCGGCCCAGGCGTTCTGCACGAGGTTGGCCAGCAGGATGTGCTCACGGCTGGAGAGCGGGTCGGCCTCGACGCCGACCAGGCCCAGCAGGCCCGAGGCGAAGCCCTGCACCTCGTCGCCGATCGTCTCGGCGTCGGTGCCCTCGGGCGGGCGCTTCAGGCTGCCGACGACGTTGAGGCCCACCCCGCTGGTGGACCCGGGGGTGTAGATGGTGAAGGTGGCGGCGTCACGCAGGGCTTGGAGGCGCGAGCCGTCGATGCCCCAGCCGGCCAGGCCGTCCTTCCACGTCTCGGCCACCTTGGCCGGGTCGTCGCCCTCGACCCATGGCTTGAACGCGTCGGGCGAGAAGTCGGGGAAGGTCAGCAGCAGGTTCCCGAGGTCGCCTTTGGGGTCGAGGATCAGCGTCGGGATCCCTTGCAGCAGGGCCTCCTCGATCAGTGCGACGCCGAGGCCGGTCTTGCCCGACCCGGTCATGCCGACGATCACGCCGTGGGTGGTGAGGTCGGCCGCCTTCACCAGAACCGGCTTGCCATCGCGCTTGTGCTTGGCGTCGATGCCCTCACCGAGGAAGAGCTGGCCCGCAGGTACGTCGGTCATGGGCCGGATCGTAGAGCCCGGCGCGTCACGCAGCGGAGTCGCCGAACCGATCGGTCAAAGGGGGTGTGACACCTTCCGGCGGGGTGCATAGGTTGCGCGCCATGACCACGCCGCGCGCCGAACGTCCGCACATGCCCGGGTACGGGGTCGATCCGGCGACCTGGGACTCGCTGCCGTGGTCCTGGGCGGCCGACCGGCTCGTGCCGAGCCGCAGATACTGGCTGGTCACGGTCTCGGCGGAGGGTCGCCCGCACGCCCTGCCCGTGTGGGGGGTGTGGGACGACGCTGAGCACCGCTTCGCCTTCTCCTGTGCATCGCAGGCGCGCAAGGCCCGCAACCTGGCCGCCAACCCCTCGGCTGTGGTGGCGGTGGAGGACACCGTGGAGTGCGTCTCGGTTGAGGGCCGCGCCACCCGCCTCGTCGACACCGGCCGGCAGGAGCAGTGGGTCGAGCGCTACCTCGCGAAGTACCAGCCGCTGGCCGAGGGGCTCACGGCCGACTTCCTGCGTGCCAACGCCCTGTTCGAGCTGGAGCCGGACCGTGCCTTTGGGGTGATCGAGCGGGAGGAGGAGTTCTCCGTCCGCCCCACCCGCTGGGTGTTCAGCTAGCGACGCCGCGCCGCGACGTCGGTCATGGGCTGGATCGGAGGCGCCAGCAGCACGACCCGACCTCGGCCCTGCACGGTTTGGGACGAAGGACTCTGGCGGGTGCCGTGACCACCCTCTCATGCTGGTCGCAGGTCAACATGGGAGGAGCGGGACATGGCTGACGGTCACGGCGCGGCGTGGTGCATCAGGCGGATTGAGGGCTACCAGGCGTGGCGACCCGCAGGTGTCGGACCAACCTGCCACTTCGAACCGTGCTGTTCGCACTTCGCCGAGGACGCCTTGCGCACCCGGGCGCTGCCGGTGGCTCTCCTGATGATCGTGTGGCGCCTCGTGCGCTGCAACCTGCTCGCCAGCGGACGGTCCCCCGATCCGGTGACCCGTCGAGGCGTGAGCGTGCGGCCGAACGCGGTGCCCACGGCCCTGGCGGCCCTGGCGATCGTCGGGCTCGTCGCGCTTGTGGGGACCGAGACGGTCGGGGCCCAGAACCTCGACGGCGGCTGCACGGCGTCGGCGAACGGCCGAGATCCGGTGACCATGACCGCCAAGGATCCGCTCGTCGTGCACAAGGGCGAGCGCGTGGACGTGACCGGCACGGTGCCCGCGGCGATCGCCGCGCAGCCCGCTGATCAGATCCAGAGCCTCACGACGATCCACGTCTCGCTGGTCGAGGGCCTCATCGAGACGAGCACCGAGGCCCACCCGGGCACGGGACCGCAGTGGGGCGACTCTGTCGCAGTCGACGACTACCTCAAGTGGGGCGTCGGCCTCTACAAGGTCGACGGCACGGCGTCGGGTGATGGCTGGGTGTGCAGCGGCGACGGCTACGTCAAGCTGGATGACGGCAGCCCGCTGGGGAAGCCCGTCGGCCAGGCGGCCGCCGCGCTGACGGTCCTGGGTGCTGGCGGTGCTGTTCTTGCCTCCCGGCGGCCGTGGAGCACCGAGGCGGCCGCACGCGCACGGTCGACCGGTCCGACGGCCAAGGAGGTCAAGGCCGACTTCAAGGCAGACGCGGAGCGCCTGCTCGGCGTCGAGGACAAGCCGCAGCCGCAGCCCTTCGTCGAGTGGTTGGGCAACCTCGGCTGCGGGGTGTTCGGCCTCATCGCCATGGCGCTGTTCGCCCTGCCCGCCGGAGTGGTGGGCGCCGCGGCGGCCCCCGCCGCCGCGGCTGGCGCTGGTGCCGGAACGGGTCGACGCGTGTGGCTCCGGGGTCACCCGATCGCCGGCTTCCTCAGCGGCGTGGTGGCGGGCCTGGGGCTCACGGTCCTGGCCCAGCAGTTCGCCATCTGGCCCCTGACGATCGCAACCCTGATCGCGTTCCCCGTGCTGATCGGCGTGCTCAGCGCCGTCCGGGCCTGGCGCGGGCGCCCGTTCCGCTACTCGAGCTGACCACCGTCCAGCTCGGTCAGCGCCTCGTCGCCGGAGGTCCACATCACCATCTCGCTCAGCCCGCGGTGGCCTTCCGGAGCTCGTCGAGCTGGACCTGGGTGCCCACGGCGATGAGCACATGGCCGCTGGCCAGGGTGGTCGTGGCCGGCGGATTGGTCAGGAACGTCCCGTCGGCGGTGCGGATGGCGAGGATCAGGGTCCCGGTCTGATCGCGGAGGTGGGCGTCACGCAGCGACTGCCCGACAGCGGAGCTGCCCGCTCCGACCACGATCTCGCCGAGCCGGAACTCCAGGCTGCCGTCGTGCATCACCACATCGAGGAACTCGGCCACGTGGGGCTGGGACACGAACGCGGCCATGCGGGCCCCGCCGATCTCCTGGGGGTTCACCACCCGATCCGCGCCCGCCCGCAGCATCTTGGACTCGTTCTGTGGGCTGCGGACCCGGGCCACGATGAACAGGTCGGGCCGTAGCGCTCGGGCGCTCACGACCACGAACAGGTTGGCGGCGTCCTCGGCCACCGCGGCGACCAGCGCGCTGGCGCGGCTGATGCCGGCCTGCTCGAGCACGTCGTCGGAGGTGGCGTCGCCCAGCACCGCGGGGTGTGGGCAGCTCGCCAACCGCTCTGGGTCTTCGTCGATGACAACCACCGAGGTGCCACCACCGCTGACGTACTGGGCGATGGTGGTGCCCACCCGGCCCCAGCCGCACACGATGGTGTGGCCGCTCAGCGTCTTGATGTCGCGTTCCATGCGTCTCCTCCCGAGGATGTCGCGGAGCTGGCC
>DAIQBC010000183.1:0-5744 GCA_036781345.1 Acidimicrobiales bacterium
CTCACCAAGCCGCGCATCATCGAGCTGCTGCTCGTCACCACCGTGCCGACGATGGTCGTGGCCGAGCGGGGCCTCCCTCCGCTGTGGCTGATGGTGTGCACGGTGGTCGGCGGCACCTTCGCGGCGGGGGGCGCCAACGCCATCAACATGGTCGTCGACCGCGACATCGACCGGCTGATGGAGCGCACGAAGCACCGTCCACTGGTCACCGGTGAGATGAGCCCCAGCGCGGCCCTCACCTTCGCCATCGCGCTCGAGGCGGTCGCCTTCGCCTTCCTCTGGGCCACCGTGAACCCGCTCAGTGCCGTCCTGGCTGTCGTGGCCTGTCTCTTCTACGTGTTCGTGTACACGCTCTGGCTCAAGCGCACCTCCACCCGCAACATCGTGATCGGTGGGGCCGCCGGGGCGGTGCCCACGCTCATCGGGTGGAGCTCCGTCACCGGGCGACTCGACTGGGCCCCCATCCTGCTCTTTGCCATCATCTTCTACTGGACCCCCCCACACTTCTGGGCCCTCGCCATCCGCTACCGCGACGACTACGCCGCCGCCGAGGTGCCGATGCTCCCGGTGGTCGAGAGCCTGCGCCACACGTCGGGGCGCATCTTCGGCTACACGTTGTTCTTGTGGGCGCTGACCCTCGCCTTCGTTCCGGTGGGGGGCATGGGACACCTCTACCTGGGCTCGGCCGTGGTCCTCGGCGCGGTGTTCAGCTGGTACGCCCTGCGCCTGCGCCGATTGACGGACCGGGGCTCCGATCCCTCCTCGTCGAGCAGTGCCCCCGAGCTCGAGGTGCGGGCCACCGCCATGCGCCTGTTCACGTGGTCGATCACCTACATCACCCTGCTTTTCGCGGCCATGGCCACCGATGAGCTACTGCGGTCCGGCTGGTGAACGTCGGTGAACCGGCATGGTTCGAAGGCGGTTGACCTGGGTGACTAGATTCCCGCACACCACCCGTCCCGTCCGTCAGGTGCCTGCATGACCGTCACGGAAGCCGCTCCCGCCGCGCTGGCGTCGTCAGAGCCCACGGCCGCCACCCCGGCCGCGTCCGGGCTGGCGTCCGTCCTCGGTTCGGGCGACCACAAGGTGGTCGGCCGCCTCTGGCTCCTTGCCTCCTTCGTCCACCTCGTCGTCGCCGGCGTGGCCGGCCTGTGGGTGGCCCTCCTCCGGGTCGACGCCGAGGGCCTGGCTGCCGACGCCCCCAGCCTGTTCGACCAGGCCTTCACCTTCCGGTCGATCGGCGGGGCCTTCTTGTTCCTCCTGCCCGCCACCATCGGCATCGCGACCCTCGTCGTGCCGCTGCAGGTGGGTGCGGCCACGGTGGCCTTCCCGCGAGCGGCAGCCGCCGCGGCCTGGACGTACCTGATCGGTGGCGGGCTGATCCTCGGCGCCTACGCGATCGGCGGCGGCCCGTTCGGCGACGACACCAACGGCGTCCGTCTCTTCGTCGTCGCCTTCCTGCTCGTGATCGTGGCCGTCACGGTGGCCTGGATCTGCATCGCCACCACCGTCATCGCGCTGCGCACCTCCGGGATGTCCCTGACGCGCGTGCCCCTGTTCGCGTGGTCGTCGCTCGTGGCGGCGGGGGTGTGGGTGCTCACGTTGCCGGTGCTGTTCGGCGTTGTGCTCGTCGCCTACATCGACCTGCGCTACGGCGGCGCCGCTGGCTTCATCGGGGGCGGCGCGGGCACGCTCTACAGCCGCATCGCCTGGTTCTTCGGCCAACCGGCTGTCTATGCCTTCGCCATCCCGGTGCTGGGCTTCGTCGGGTCGGTCGTGCCCGTCTTCTGCAGCACCCGTCACCAGCAGCACCGGGTGGCCATGGGGCTCATCGGGGCCTTCGCCGTCCTGGCGGCCGGAGCATGGACGATCCCGGCCTATGGCGCCGAGGCCACTCCGTGGCTCTATGAGCTGCCCTGGGTGGTCGTCTCCTTCGCCATCCTCGTCCCCGTCCTGGGCCTCGTCGGCCTGTGGGGCCTCACCGCCCGCCAGGGCCAGCCCCGGCTGGCCAGCCCGCTGCTCTTCGGCGGAGCGGCCGTGCTGATGCTGTTCGTGGGTCTGCTGGCCGGCGCGGTGCAGGCCATCAAGCCCATCAAGACGCTGGTCGCCGGCGACGGCACCTCGCTCTATGGCACCACCGTCACCACGTCGATGGCCTCCTACGTCGTGCTGGCCGCCGCCATCGCCGTCCTGGGCGGCATCGTGTTCTGGGCGCCCAAGATCCTGGGTCGCCAGGTGGAGGAGGTCGGTGCCCGGATGCTGGCCCTGCTGCTGCTGGCCGGCACGGTGCTCTGGAGCTTCCCCGATCTGATCTCGGGCCTGCTCGGGCAGCCCGCCGGCCCCCGGGCCCTCGCCACCGACAACCTCGACACGATCAAGGCCCTCGACATCGTGTCGGCCGTGGGCGGGTTCGTGCTGGCCCTTGCGGTTGTCGGGTTCGTCGCCCTGCTCCTCCGCGCCGTTCGCAGCGGTGAGCTCCCCGGGGACGATCCGTGGGCCGGCCACACGCTCGAGTGGGCCACCAGCTCGCCGCCTCCGGTCGGCAACTTCCCCAGCCTCCCCGGCATCTCCTCAGAGGCGCCTCTCTATGATGCCCGCCACCAGGCCGAGGAGGTCACCTCCTGATGGCCTCGACTGCCGTGAGCCCCCTGGTCGTCGCCCCGCCCGCCCCCGCCCGTCGGCCGCGCGTGCTCTTCACCGGGGCGGCCTTCGCGGCGGCGGCCTCGGCGTTGGTGGTGCTGTCCACGCTCGCCGTCTACCTGCAGCTCCGGGCCGACTTCCTTCGAAGCGGTGCCACCGCGCTGCCTGATGACGTCCTGCTGCCCCTCACCCCGGGCGGCATGGGCATGCTCACGCTGGCCATGTCGGTCGTGTCGGTGACGTGGGCCGTGTGGGCCCTGCGTCGCAACGATCGCCCCCACGCCTACCTCGCACTGGGGCTCACGCTGCTCCTGGGCGTGGCGTTCGTGAACTCCACGGTCTACCTGTACCAGCAGCTCGCGCTGCCCCTCACCGCGTCGGCCACCGGGGCGCTCCTCTACATCGTCACCGGCTCCCACCTCGTCATGGTGGTGGTCGGCATGGTCTTCGTCGCGGTCATGGCCTTCCAGTCCCTCGGAGGCCAGCTCACCGGTCGCGACGCGGAGGGCATGAGCGCCGCCGCGCTCTACTGGTACGTCACGGTCGCTGTGTACACCGCCATCTACTACGGCATCTACATCACCAAGTAGCGAGGCCTCCTCCTTCGATGTTCACCACCGGATCAAAGTGGTTCCTCGGGCTCGGCGCCGTGTCGTTCGTGTTGGCGGCGGCCTATGGCTGGAGCACCGGCGGCACGGAGCTAGGTCCGGTCACGGCCGGCTACTGGGGAGGTGTGGGTGACCACCTCGGCTACACGCTGCTGGTGTCGACGGGCCTGGCCGCCTCGTTCCTCGGCCTCGTCTCGCTGGCCACGCGCGACGCCAGCCCCTCGGCGCTGGCGGAGCTGGCCGGCACCGAGGATGCCCCGGCGGCCGTTGCACCCGCCCACGTCGCCTACTGGCCCGTCCTCGGCGCCTTTGGGGCCGCTCTCGTCGTGCTGGGCCTCGTTGTCAGCAACGTGCTCTTCGTCATCGGGTTCTTCGTGCTGCTCGCGGTGCTCGTCGAGTGGATGGTCCTGGCCTGGTCCGACCGCGCCACCGGCGACCCCGACACCAACCGGATGATCCGCAGCCGCCTGATGGCTCCCTTCGAGGTCCCGCTGGCCGGGTTCCTCCTGGTGGCCGGCAGCGTCGCCGCCTTCTCCCGCCTGCTCCTCACCTCCTCCGAGCTCGGAGCGGTGGGGGTGGCCGCCGTCCTCGGCCTCTCGGTCCTCGGCCTCGGATCGTTCATCGCCACGCGCCCCAGGCTCTCACCCAACGCGATCGCGGGCGTCCTCACCATCGTCGCCCTCGCGATCGTCGCCGCCGGCGTCCTGTCGGCTGCCCGAGGCGAGCGCTTCGTCGAGCGTCACAAAGATGAAGGATCGGAGCTCGAGCCCTACGTTCCGGCCGGCACCAGCTCCAACACCACCACCACGGTCTCCGGAGGAGCAGGTTGATGGTCAGTCGCCTCTACCGCCGCTGGCGCTTCGCGCTGGTCGTCCCGCTGCTGCTGGCCCTCGGGGCCTGCGCCGACAAGGCGCCGCTCGACACGCTGAACCCCAAGGGCCCCGAGTCGCGGATGATCGACAAGCTCGTGAACCCCGTCTTCGCCATCGCGGGCGTCGTCTTCCTCGTTGTGCAGGTCGGGGTGCTGGTGCTCGCCTGGAAGTACCGCAAGCGCAAGGGCGACGACGACAGCCTCCCCGACCAGGTCCACGGGAACACGAGGCTCGAGATCGGCTGGACGATCCTGCCCGCTCTACTCCTCGCCGGCGTCGGCGTGGCGTCGGTGCTCACCCTGCTCGACCTCGACGAGCGTCCGGCCGGCGCGCAGGAGGTCACCGTCATCGGCCAGCAGTGGTGGTGGGAGTACCGGTACGACGTCGACGGCGACGGGGAGGACGACATCGTCACCGCCCACGACCTCGTTATCCCCGCCGGGAAGCCGATCACCCTCAGGATCACCTCGCGCGACGTCATCCACTCGTTCTGGATCCCGTCGCTGAACGGCAAGCGGGATGCGGTCCCGGGGCGGGTGAGCCCGTTGCTGATGCAGGCCGACGAGCCCGGCGTCTACCGCGGGCAGTGCACGGAGTTCTGCGGCCTCTCCCACGCCTACATGCGCATGCGGGTGGTGGCGCTCTCACCGGACGACTACGCGGCCTGGGAGGCCAACCAGCTGAAGGGTGCCGCAGTCCCCACCGACGAGCAGGCCCAGGCCGGGCTCCAGCAGTTCCGGACCACCTGCTCCGGTTGCCATCTGGTGTCGGGTCCGGGTGGCAACGAAGACCTCTACAATGGCGCCGCCCAGGTGTCGGGAGCGGCCCCCAACCTCACCCACTTCGCCAGCCGCGGCGTGTTCGCCGGCGCAGTGTTCGACCTCTGGGTGGATCTGGACGGCAACGGGGAGGTCGACATCGAGGAGCGCGGCAAGCAGCTCAACGTGTCGGCCCTCAAGGACTGGCTGCGGAACCCGCCCGGTCAGAAGCCGATGGCCCCCAACCAATCGCGCGGGATGCCGAACCTCAACCTCTCCGAGGTGCAGATCGATGCCCTCGTCGCCTACCTGAAGACGCTGGAGTAGCTGTCCATGGCGATCGTCGAACGACCCACTGATCTGCTGGCGCTGCCCTCGGGCGGCGTCGTCACCCAGAGCCCGCTGGGCGTGTTCGCCCGGCCCCGGGCCAAGACCGGCTGGCGGGCGTGGGTGAGCACCGTCGACCACAAGAAGATCGGCATCATGTACGGCGCCTCGTCGCTGGTCTTCCTCGTGATCGGCGGCCTCGAAGCCCTGGTGATCCGCTCGCAGCTGGCTGCGCCGGGTCAGAAGCTGCTCTCTGCCGACCTCTACAACCAGGTCTTCACGATGCACGGCATCACGATGATCTTCCTCGCCGTGATGCCCATGGGTGCGGCCTTCATGAACTACCTGATCCCGTTGCAGATCGGTGCCCGCGACGTTGCCTTCCCGCGTCTCAACGCGCTCAGCTTCTGGACGTTCCTCGCCGGTGGCATCTTCCTGAACTCGTCCTGGCTCCTCGGCGGCGGAGCCGACGGCGGCTGGTTCGCCTACGCCCCCAACACCGGCGTGATCTTCTCGCCCAGCCACGGCATGGACTTCTA
>DAIQBC010000184.1:0-5742 GCA_036781345.1 Acidimicrobiales bacterium
TCGAAGCCGATGCGGGCCAGGCGGACCTTGGCCTCCCTGCCCCGGCCGGCATCGCCGAGGAGCACCACCTGCTGGCCGGGTCGGACGACGTCTCCGGCGTACTCGGCAAAGCGCCCGTCGAGGCCCACGTTGATGGACCCCGTGAGGTGTCCCGAGGCGAACGACTCTGGCGCGCGGGTGTCGAGCAGCACCGCACCGCCGTGGCCCAGAGCGACCGCCTCGCCGATCGTGATCGTCGCCGGCGGCTCGGAATCGTCGAGCAGGTCGCGCTCGCGGCGGTTGGCGTCGGCTGCGAAGGCGAAGTACAGCGGCGCCACGCTCTGACCCTCGGTGACCACCTCCACGAACTCGTCGTCGCTCATCGGCCGCAGCGCGTAGTTGGTGGCCCGCTGCTCACCGATGGTCGACATGGCGGCGGCCGAGAGGTGCTTGCCGCACGCCGAGCCAGCACCATGCGCGGGGTACACCTCCGTGGTGTCAGGCAGCGTCAGCAGCTGCTCCTGGATCGACCGGTGCAGGTCGCGGGCCAGGCTGTCGGCGGTGCGCCCCACGGAGGTGAGCAGGTCGGGCCGGCCGACGTCACCGATGAAGAGGGTGTCGCCGGTGAGCACCGCCCACGGTGCCGCCTCGGGCTGCTCGTAGACGACGATGGAGATGCTCTCAGGGGTGTGCCCTGGGGTGTGGCGGATCTCGAGGGTGACTTCACCGAGCGACAGGCGCTGGCCATGGGCGAGGGGCTCCATGGGGAAGTCGGTGGTGGCCTGGTCGCCGTAGGAGATGACGGCCCCGGTGGCCTCGGCCAGCTCCAGGTGGCCCGACAGGAAGTCGGCGTGGAGGTGCGTCTCGATCACGCGCTCGATGCGAAGGCCCTTGGCCTCGGCGTCGGCGACGTACTCGCTGATGTCGCGCTGCGGATCGACCACCACCGCCCGACCGGTGGTGGTGTCACCGATCAGGTAGCTGTAGAGCGACAGGCAGGCGAGGTCGTACTGGCGGAAGTACATGCAGGAATCCTTCTGGATCGTTCGATCGGTCAATGGGAGAAGTCGATGTGGGGCAGCCGGCGATCGAGCCAGCCGGGCAGCGCCCAGGCCCGCTCACCGAGCAGCGCGAGCAGCGAGGGCACCAGCATCATGCGGATCACGGTGGCGTCGAGCAGGACGGCCAGCGCGAGGGTGACCCCGAGCTCCGTGGGTGGGATCGGACCGGTCACGCCGAAGGCCACGAACACCACGATCATGATCATGGCGGCGTTGGTGATGGGTCGACCGGTTCGGGCCACCCCCTCGGTGACAGCCTGGCGAGCGTCACCGGTGGCGTCGTGGCGCTCCTTGATGGCCGCCAGGAGGAACAGCTGGTAGTCCATCGACAGCCCGAACAGGAGTGCGAAGAAGAACAGGGGTGCCCAGGCATCGACGAACCCCTGGTGCTCGATCCCGAGCAGGGAGGCGCCGATGCCGTGCTGGAAGACGAGCGTGGCGAACCCGAAGCTGGCCGCCACCCCCACCAGGTTCAGCACGAGCGAGAAGGCGGCGATGAAGAGGCTCCGGAACACGACGAGCAGGAGCACGAAGGCCACGAGCATGATGGCGCCGATCGCCAGTGGTGCCTTCCCGGTGAGCGCGGCGGTCAGGTCGTGGTTCTGGGCCCCCGGCCCACCGACGAGCGCCGTGGGGGCGGCGTTGGCCAGCGCGCTCCGCAGGCGGCCCACGAGCTCCGAGGTGGCCTCGTCGTCCACTGCCGTGGCCGGCACCACCCGCACCACGGTCCGTCCGCTTGCCGCGGGCTCGGCCACGACCTGGGCGGCGACGGCGCCCGGATCAGCAGCGGCCACCGCCGCGACGGTGGACGCCTCGGTCGCGGCGACCGTGACGAACAGGGGGGCCGAGGCGCCGGGGCCGAACGCCTCGACCACCGTGTCGTAGCCATCGCGGCTCTGCTGGCCGTGATCCACCACCCGGGCGCCGGGCATGCCCAGACGCATCCCGAGGGAGGGAGCGGCGAGGAGGAGCAGGATCCCCAAGCCGACGGCGAGGGTGCGGCCAGGGCGGCGCATGGCGGCCGCCGTCCAACGTGCCCACCGGCCCTCGGCGGCCCGGTCGGGATCCTCGTGACCCCGCGCCACGAGCACCCGGTCGCCGAGGGCGACGAGGATGGCGGGGAGCAGCGTCAAGGATGCGGCCGCGGTCGCCACGACGGACAGGATCATCCCCAGGGCCATCGAGCGGAACACCATGACCGGCACGAAGAACACCGCGGCCAGCGACAGGACCACCGTCAGGGCAGAGAGGAAGACCGCCTTGCCGGCCGTGGCGAGGGTGCCGGCGATGGCGTCGAGGGCGTCCTTGCCGTCCTCCCGCTCCTCGCGGTAGCGGGAGACGATGAAGAGGCTGTAGTCGATGCCGACGGCCAGCCCGATCATCATCGAGAAGTTCATCGACCACACCGACAGGGGCGTCACCCCGGTCGCGAGGTGCAGCGCGGCGAAGCCGACGGCGATGCCGGCGACCGCGAGGACGAGCGGCAGGCCCGCCGCCACCGCGGAGCCGAAGGCGACGAAGAGGAGTAGCACGGTGGGCAGGCCCGAGACGAGCTCGGCGCGATGGAGCGCCTGCTCGTTCTCGCTGTTGAAGTCGTGCCACACGGCCCACTCGCCGGTGGTGTTGACCGCCGCGCCGGGCGGCAGCTCGAGGCCCTCGACGGTGCGCATCACCAGCCCGGCCGACTCCGGCCGGTCGGCATCGACGGCGGCGTCGAGGCCGACCGGCACGAGCGCAGTGCGCCCGTCGGGTGACACGAGCCCGGCGTCACTCGGGGCGGTGAGCGGGTCGATGACGCTGGTCGTCCCCGCGCTGCCCGTCAGGCCGGTGACGACAGCCTGCAGCCCGGTCGGATCCTCGGCGATGGCGCCGGGCTGGTGGTAGACGACCACCACCGCCTCTGCGCCGACCTGGGGGAAGTCCCGGCGCAGCTCGTCGCGCACCTGCTGCGTCGTCGAGCCTTGTGCCTCCCACCCGGCGCCCGAGAGGGCCGACGTGAGGGACAGGGCCAGCGGCGCCGCGACGACCACCACGAGCGCCCAGAGCGCGAGCACGCGCCGGGGCCGGCGCGCTGCGGAGCGACCGATCCGGGCCAGCAGGCCGTCTCGGCCGATCTCAGCTGAGGGTTGGGCAGCGCGATCCTCGAGGAGGGTCATGACGATCTTGCTCGTTTCGTGTCGAGAGAGGACGGGGGATCAGCGGGCGGAGCAGGCCGAGGCTCACGCCAGCTTCGTGAACATCTTCTGGACGTCGGAGAGGTCGTAGCCCTCGGCCGCGGAGCGCTCCGGGTCTTGCAGGCACCACGTGAGACCAGCCGCCACGAGCACGAAGCCGGTCTGCTCGAGCGCCTTGTTGGCCGCCGAGAGCTGGGTGACGACCTCACGGCAGTCACGACCGTCGGTGAGCATCTGCTGGAGCCCGCGCACCTGGCCCTCGATGCGTCGCAGGCGTCGGATCAGGTCGGCAACGGTCTCCTCGGGAAGCTCCATGCCAGACATCGTAGCGATACCCCCGGGGGTATGCAACCACACCCCTGGGGGTATACGGTCGCCCCATGGCACTCCACCGGAGCACCTCAGCCAGGAGCGCAGCGATCGCCTACGGGCTCCTCGCGGGCCAGCTCGCCCTGCTGCTCCTCTTGGTGCTGTGGAACCCGACCCCGTCGTGGGAGCTTCCCGGCTGGCTCGACGCCGCGGCCCGTGTCGCCGGGCTTGCAGGTCTGGCGTGGCTCGCCTTGGGGATCCTCGGCCTCGGACGATCCGCCAGCGCGCTGCCGCTCCCTCTCGCCCACGGAGAGCTCAAGACCGGCGGGCTCTACCGCTTCAGCCGCCACCCGATCTACACGGGCCTGCTGGTGTTCGCATGGGCCGCTGCAGTGGCACGCGGGTCGGTCGGACCGCTCGTAATCGCGGGCGCGCTCACGGCGCTCCTCGTCGTAAAGGCCGGCTTCGAGGAGGCGGCCCTCTGCGAGGCCTACCCGGGCTACGCGGCGTACGCCGCCCGCACGCCCCGCTTCTTGCCCCTCGGCCGTAGCTGACGGGGACGGCTACCGTCGCCACATGCCGACGAGCGCCGAGGTGCGAGCCCAGCTGACCGGGCCGGGTGGGATGTTCGAGGTGGTCACCGAGGAGGTGCTCGGGCGACCGACCCAGGTGTATGCCAACCGGATGCCCTCGCTTCGCTCGGTGGCGGAGGTGGGCCTGCTGCGGGGTGACGACTCGACGTTCATCACGCATGGCGACCGCACCTACGGCTTCGGCACCTTCGTGCAGACGGCCAACGGCGTGGCCCACGCCCTGCGCGATCGCTTCGGGCTGGCCAAGGGCGACCGCGTGGCCGTCCTGTCGCAGAACAACCCCGAGTGGTGCCTGGCCTTCTGGGCCACGGTGCAGCAGGGCGCCATCCTCGTGGGGTTGAACGGGTGGTGGACCACCGACGAGATCGAGTACGGCCTCCAGGACTCCGGCGCCAAGGTGCTCGTCGCCGACCGCAAGCGCTTCGAGCGGATCGCCGCCTCGCTCGATGCCGTGCCGGCGCTGGAGCACGTGTTCCTCGTCGACTGCTCCCCCGCTGATGTCGGCCTGGCCGACGACCCACGCCTGCACGCGTTCACCGAGCTGGCGGGCTCCCCCACCGCCGACTTCGTCGACCAGGACATCGCCGAGGACGATGCCGCCGTGATCTTCTACACATCAGGCACCACGGGCCGCCCCAAGGGCGCCATCTCCACCCACCGCAGCATGGTGGCCAACCTGCAGAACACGATGTTCAACGCGGTGGCCGGCTCGATGACGGGCGGCGGCGCGCTGCCCGATGCCAGCGACGGCCAGAACGTGTCGCTGTTCACCTCGCCGCTCTTCCACGTCTCGGGCTGCCACTCGACGCTCGTGGTGGGCCTGCTGGCCGGCCTCAAGCTGGTGATGCCGGAGGGCCGCTTCACGCCGGCCACCGCACTGGAGCTCATCCAGGAGCACGGGGTCACGATCTGGGCCACGGTGCCCACGATGGTGTGGCGGGTGTGCGAGCACCCCGATCGGCACGCCTACGACACCTCATCCGTGCGCAGCGTGGCCTTCGGCGGCTCGCCGTCGGCCGACGAGCTGCAGCGCATGGTCCGGGAGACGTTCCCCAACGTGTCGAGCACCTCCAACGCGTACGGCCTCACCGAGACGTCCTCGGTGGCGACGGTGATCTCCGGCCAGGACGCCCTCGAACGGCCCACGTCGGTGGGTCAGGCGGTGCCCACCGTGGAGCTGCAGGTCGTCGACCCCTCGGGGAGGGTGCTGGGCGTCGGCGAGACGGGCGAGGTGTGCATCCGTGGCCCCATCCTGATGGCCGGCTACTGGAACAAGCCGGAAGCGACCGCCGAGGCCATCGACCGCGACGGGTGGCTGCACACCGGCGACATCGGCCACGTCGACGCCGACGGCTTCCTCTACATCACCGACCGGGCCAAGGACATGATCATCCGGGGCGGCGAGAACATCTACTGCGTGGAGATCGAGCAGCGACTCGTGAACCACCCCGACATCGCGGATGCGGCCATCATCGGCGTGGCCCACCCCGAGCTGGGCGAAGAGGTCAAGGCGGTCGTGCAGCTCGAAGCCGGCGCCACCCTCACCGAGGCCGACATCCGCCAGTGGGTGGCCGACGGTCTGGCCGCCTTCAAGGTGCCCACCTTCGTCGAGCTCACCACCGACAA
>DAIQBC010000185.1:0-5650 GCA_036781345.1 Acidimicrobiales bacterium
CGGGTGATCCGCGACGCCGAGCGGGAGAACATCCTGCTCGACTGGGACCTCGGCCTCCCCGAAGAGGACCAATCGAGCTGAACTGAGGCTTCCGCTCGCGGGCGGGTTCGGTACCCTCCTCGCATGCCGGGCGCCCGCAACGACACCCTGGCCAGCGGGCTCGAAGACGCCCCTGTCCCTCGGTACCTCAACCGCGAGCTCTCCTGGCTCGACTTCAACGAGCGGGTGCTCGCGCAGGCGGCCGATGATGGGGTTCCTCTGCTCGAGCGGGCCAAGTTCCTCGCCATCTTCAGCCAGAACCTCGACGAGTTCTTCCAAGTGCGCGTAGCGGGCCTCAAGGAGCAGGTGTCGGCGGGGATCGGCACGACGTCGCCCGATGGCCGCACGCCCGGTCAGCAGCTCCTCGAGGTGCGCGATCGCGTCGAGCGCCTCATCGAGCGCCAGCAGCGGCTCTTCCTCGACAGCGTCGTGCCCGCGTTGGCAGCCAACGGCATTCGGCTGTCGAGCTGGGACGAGCTCGACGACGACGACGAGAAGTTCATGGTCGAGACCTTCGAGCAGCGCATCTTCCCGGTGCTCACCCCACTCGCCGTCGACCCCGGCCATCCCTTCCCCTACATCTCGAACCTCTCGCTCAACCTGGCGGTGCTCCTGCGCGACCCGGTCACCGGGGAGCGTCGCTTCGCCCGGGTGAAGCTGCCCGACCTGCTGCCCCGCTTCGTGGTGATGCCCGACGGCGAGCGGTTCGTCCCGCTCGAGCAGGTGATCGCTGCCCACCTCGGCCAGCTGTTCCCCGGCATGGAGGTCGAGGCCACCGACACCTTCCGGGTGAGCCGCAACGCCGACCTCACCCTGGAGGAGGAGGAGGCCGACGACCTCCTCGCGGCCGTGGAGATCGAGCTCCGCCGTCGGCAGTTCGGGCGCGCAGTCCGGCTGGAGATCAGCGGTGACATCACCGACGAGGTGCGGGAGCTGCTGCAGCGCGAGCTCGACCTCGGTGAGGACGACACCTACCGAATGACCGGTCCGCTCGACCTGGGTGGCTTGTGGTCCGTCCACGCACTCGACCGTCCGGAGCTGAAGGACCCGGTGTTCCAGCGGGTCACGCCGGCCCGACTCGACGCCGGCGACGACGAGCGGCCTGACGTCTTCGCTGCCCTCCGCGAGGGCGACGTGCTGGTGCACCATCCCTACGACTCGTTCCGAACGTCGGTGGAGGAGTTCATCCGACAGGCGTCCACCGACCCTCACGTGCTCGCCATCAAGATGACGCTCTACCGCACCTCTGGGGACAGCCCGATCGTGCGCTCGCTCATCCGGGCGGCGGAGCGGGGCAAGCAGGTGGCCGTCCTCGTCGAGCTCAAGGCCCGCTTCGACGAGGGAGCCAACATCGAATGGGCCAAGGCACTGGAGACCGCAGGCGTGCACGTGGTCTACGGGCTGGTCGGTCTCAAGGTGCACACGAAGACGGCCCTCGTCGTCCGTGACGAACCCGATGGGATCCGCCGCTACTGCCACATCGGCACGGGCAACTACAACTCGAAGACGGCCCGCACGTATGAGGACGTGGGCCTGCTCACCTGCGACGCCGACATCGGATCCGACCTCACGCAGCTGTTCAACTACCTCACCGGCTATGGGCGTGACGTGCGCTACCAGACGCTGCTGGTGTCGCCCCACACCACGCGCTCGGGTTTGGCAGCGCTGATCCGCAACGAGGCGGACGTGGCTCGTTCGGGGGGCGATGGGTCGATCACCCTGAAGATGAACAGCCTCGTGGACACCGGGATGATCGAGGCGCTCTACGACGCCTCGCAGGCCGGGGTGGACATCGACCTCGTCATCCGAGGCATCTGCTGCCTGATTCCCGGTGTGCCTGGCGTGTCGGACGGGATCCGCGTGCGGTCGATCGTGGGCCGCTACCTGGAGCATTCGCGCATCTTTCGCTTCGCCAACGGCGACGGCCCGGGGCGGGTCCACGTGCTGATCGGCTCCGCCGACCTCATGCCCCGCAACCTGGATCGGCGCGTGGAGGCCCTCGTATCGGTGGATGACCCCGGCCTCCAGGCCCGTCTCGACGAGATCCTGCAGGTCAACCTGGCCGACGACACGCTCGCGTGGGAGCTTGGCGCCGACGGGCGCTGGACCAAGGTGAACCACGGTGGCACCGTCGACACCCACCTCCGGCTCCAGGAGATCGCCCGCACACGGGTGCGCCGACGGGCCTGAGCCCCGAACGTTGTGGATCGGTTCACCTCTCGTTCACCAAGCTCCTCCCGAGCCGCAACCGGGCCTCCCTACGGTCAGCACCACGACGTGCCACCCGTAGGCACCCCGTTGCTCCCCCAAGGAGGGCATCCCTTGTTCACGAAGAAGCCGTTTGCCTGGCTGTCCCTGCTTCTCGCCGTCGGCCTGCTGGCCAGCGCCTGCGGCAGCAGCGACTCGACATCGTCGTCCACCACGAGTGGCGACGGCGACAGCTCCTGTCCCACGGACGTCTCCGGTGATGTCGTCGTCTCCGGTTCCTCCACGGTGGAGCCCATCTCCTCGCTCGTGGGTGAGAAGCTCCTCGACTGCGGCTCCCGCATCGCCGCCACCGTCGACGGCCCGGGCACGGGCGACGGGTTTGCGCTGTTCTGCGCTGGCGAGACCGACATCTCCGACGCCTCCCGCCCGATCAAGGAGGAAGAGGCGGCGACCTGCGCCGACGCCGGCATCGAGTTTGTCGAGGTCAAGATCGCCTTCGACGGCATCTCCGTGCTCACCAACCCGGCCAATGATGCGGTGGACTGCCTCAGCTTCGAGGATCTCTATGCCCTGATCGGCCCCGAGTCCGACGGCGTCAACAACTGGAAGGACGCGCAGACCCTGGCCACGGAGCTCGGCTCCACCACCCAGCTCCCCGACGCGCCGCTGACCATCACTGCCCCGGGCGCCGAGTCCGGCACCTTCGACAGCTTCGTCGAGCTCGCCTTCAAGAGCATCGCCGAGGCACGCGTCGAGGCGGGCAAGATCACTGAGGACCAGATCAAGACGGCCCGCAACGACTACGCCTCGCAGGCCGATGACACCGCGATCATCTCCGCGATGGAGGCCGACGACACCCCGCTCGGCTGGGTCGGCTTCGCCTTCGCCGAGGAGGCGGGCGACCAGGTGAAGGAGCTGGGCGTGTCGAAGGACGGGGGCGACTGCGTGCTGCCCTCGGCCGAAGCCATCGCTGACGGCTCCTACCCGCTCAGCCGCGGCCTGTACATCTACGTGAACAAGGCCAAGGCGGCTGACAACCCCGCCGTGGCCGGCTTCGTCGACTACTACCTGAGCGCTGACGGCATCGGTGCCGTGAGCGAGGCCGGCTACGTCGACCTGCCCGCCGACCAGCTGGCGGCCTCGGCCGCCACCTGGGAGGCCCGCACCGCTGGCACCACTGCCGGCTAGCGCCTCCGGGTCTGGAGCCGGCCGCCCTCTCCCGGGCGGCCGGCTCCCGCCACCCACCTAGGCTCCGTCCGTCCGCCGAGTCAGCGTCGAGGACCGTCTCCGATGTCCGATCTCCCGCTCCCGTCACCCCTGCTCACGCTCGCCGACCTGCACGGTGATCGGCGCCGGATGCGCACCGAGCGCCTGGTGAAGGTGGTGCTGAGCGCGGCGGCGGGGGTGTCGGTGCTCATCAGCGCCGGGATCATCTGGTCGCTGGCCCGGGAGACCTTCACGTTCGTCACCCAGGTGCAGTGGGACACCGTGCTCTTCTCCGAGGGCTGGTTCCCGCGGCAGGGCGTCTACGACCTCCGGACGATCTTCGTCGGCAGCCTCTGGGTCACCGCCATCGCCATGGCGGTGGCTGTGCCGGTGGGCCTGGGCAGCGCCATCTACCTGTCCGAGTACGCCCGGCCGTCGGTGCGACGGATCCTGAAGCCCACCCTGGAGGTGCTGGCCGGGATCCCCAGCGTGGTGCTGGGGTTCTTCGCCTTGTCGGTGATCGCGCCGTCGGTGGTGCAGCGCATCTTCCACAACGGGCTGTTCAGCCTCACGGCGGCCGGCATCGGTGTGGGGATCCTGTCCATCCCCCTCGTGGCGTCGGTGTCGGAGGACGCTCTTCGCTCGGTGCCCCAGGCGCTCCGGGAGGCGAGCTACGGCATGGGCGCCAAGCGGATCACCACGGTCACCAAGGTCGTGGTGCCCGCCGCCGTGTCCGGCCTCGTGGCCGCCGTCATCCTCGCCGTGTCCCGGGCCATCGGGGAGACGATGGTGGTGTTCATCGCCGGGGGCGCGGCCGGCAACCAGGTCTTCCAGCTCAACCCGCTGAAGCCCGGCCTCACGATGACCGCCGCAATGGCCACCCAGGCCCAGGGCACCGACCAGGTGGTGGGTGAGGCCCTCACGTTCCAGAGCCTCTACTTCGTGGGCGCCGTGCTCTTCACGATCACCCTGGCCCTGAACCTCGTGGCCGATCGGTTCGTGCGCAGGGTCAGGCAGGCCTACTGATGGCCCTCGCCACCACGATCGGCGCCGGCGGCGAAGCGGCCCGCCGCCGCGTGCACGACCAGCTCACCGGCGGGAAGTCCGATGTGAGCGGCGCGATCTTCCGAATCCTGCTGCTGCTGTCGCTCGGGGTCTCGCTCGTCGTCCTCGCGGTGCTCTTCACGGACGTGTTCACCACTGGATCGTCGGTGTTCACCAGCCGGGCGGAGTCGTTCCTCTCGGGGGGGATCCGCCAGCGGGCGGAGACGGCGGGGATCTTCCAAGCCATTCGAGGCACCTTCTGGATCGGGGTGTTCGTCGTGGTCTTCTCGTTCCCCATCGGGGTGGCGTCGGCCGTCTACCTCGAGGAGTACGCGGCCAAGGGCCGCCTCGCCCGGCTGATCGACGTGAACATCCGCAACCTGGCCGGCGTGCCCTCGATCGTCTACGGGATCCTCGGCCTCACGATCTTCGTGAAGCAGCTCTCCGGTGTCACCGGCGGCCGCTCGTTGATGTCGGCCGGGATCACGCTGGCCGTGCTCGTGCTGCCCATCGTGATCATCACCGCCGCCGAGGCGGTGCGGGCCGTGCCGACGTCGTTGCGCGAGGCGGGCTACGGCGTGGGCGCCACCCGCTGGGAGGTCATCCGCACCCAGGTGCTGCCCTACGCGCTGCCTGGGATCATCACCGGGACCGTGCTCTCCCTCGCCCGCGCCATCGGGGAGGCAGCGCCGCTGTACCTGTGCGGGGCCATCACCGGGCTGCTGCCGGGCAAGGAGGGCCTGCTCGATGCGAGCCAGTTCCAGGACAAGTTCACGGCGTTGCCCGTGGTGATCGCCGAGTGGTCGCGCAACCCGCGCGAGGGCTTCTCGGAGATCGCGGCGGCCGCCATCATCGTGATGCTGGTCATCGTGCTGGCCATGAACACCGTGGCCATCGCCTTGCGCACGCGGTACGAGAAGAAGAGGAACTAGGAATGCCACTCCGCCCCATCGACCTCACGGAGCCCGCGCACGTGGACGAGACCAAGCCCGCTGACGAACCTGTCGTGGTCCCGGACTCCTTCGCTCCCGAGGTGGTCTTCAGCGTCAGCGACCTGAGCGTGTACTACGGCGCCTTCCGGGCGGTGCGCGACGTCACCATCGACGTGCACAAGCACGAGATCACCGCCTTCATCGGGCCGTCGGGTTGCGGG
>DAIQBC010000186.1:0-5646 GCA_036781345.1 Acidimicrobiales bacterium
ACACGTTGCAGTCGCTGATCGAACAGCTGCTCGATCAGCGTCGCGCTGAGACTGTCTCAGCGTCCCGCTGAACGGCTCAGCGCCGCCACTTGCGTTCGCAATCGCCGTGCCACATTCGTGCCACTCCGGGCGGCGAAACGCGGGTTCTACCCGTCAATGCCGGTGAAAACGTGTGAAGGCCAAAACCGAGGCTGACCTGCGGTTTTGGCCCTCAATCCTGGTGGAGGTGATGGGACTCGAACCCACGGCCTCTTCGATGCGACCGAAGCGCTCTAGCCAACTGAGCTACACCCCCGGGGGACTGGTCACGCTAGCGCGCGACCGGGAGGGTCAGCTGCCGTAGCGGCGGATCGCCAGCTGCGGCTGGGGCTGGGGCTGGCGCCGGACAGCCGTCGGCGGCAGGTGCCGGACCTTCAGGTCCGTCTCGCTGCTGTGCTGCTGCACGCTCACCAGTAGGGCGACGTAGCCGGCGAAGGCGACGTCGACCAACAGGTGGAGCATCCAGATCGCGCCACCGAAGGCGATGGCGAGGAGGAAGGTGACGGCCACGGCTCCGAGGAGTGTGACGAAGACGTCGTGCCGACGACGGCGGACCTCCGCCCGGCGCAGCGCCGCCTGGGACGGGACGGCGCGACGGGCCTGCGAGCCACGGGCGGCGAGCTGAGTCACGTTCGTGCGGGGGTTGTGGCGGGGAGCGTCGAAGCGGGCCGCCTCGAGGCGGGCGAGGTTGGCGGAGCGACCACCAGGGGTGGTGCGCTCGAGCACCCTGAGCTGCTGCCTGAACGAGGCGATGGAGTCGCCCGGACGGCTCTCGCGGCGGGTCTGCAGGTAGGGCGGAAGCAACACGAAGCCCCAGATCAGTCCCAGGATCACGAACACCAGCACGCTGAGCACGCTCCGTAGCCGTCCTTTTGCTGCTAGGGACCGTACCTGGCGACTGCTGCGCATCCGGGGATGCTCGGCCGCCCAGCCGGTCCGGCGGGTGGTGCGATGGTCGGTCTCGGTCCATGACGAACAGCGATCGAACATTGCGGTTGTACTACGAACCTAGGACGTTCGCCGCCAAAGCGCAAACTCCCGCAAGCACTGTTGACGCAGGCAGGGCACCTACGGGATGAGGTCACCGTCATCGTCGAGCGGGCCCCGCCGGTAGGTGCCGGAGCGCCCACCGGTCTTCTCCCAGAGGGCCACGTCACCGATCACCATGGAGCGATCGACCGACTTGCACATGTCGTAGATCGTGAGCGCCGCCACGGTGCAGGCGGTGAGGGCCTCCATCTCCACGCCGGTGCGGTCGACCGTGTCGACGGACGCCTCCACCTCCACGAAGGTGTCCTCGATGCGGAAGTTCACGAGGACTGCTCCCACCAGCAGGGGGTGGCAGAGCGGGATGAGATCGGCGGTGCGCTTGGCGGCCTGGATGCCGGCCACCCGTGCCACGGAGAGCACATCGCCCTTGGTGACGGCCCCCTTGGCCACCAACGACGTGGTGTCGGGCTGCATGTGCACCCTCGCACGGGCCACCGCGCGGCGGTGGGTGGCGTCCTTGGGGGTGACGTCGACCATGCGGGCCCGGCCCAGAGGGTCGAGGTGGGTGAGGCCGCGGTCGGACATGGCCGGGAGTCTACTTACCCGCCGATCTGGCTCATGGAGCGACGCGGCTTCACGAAGTGCACCTGGTTGATCGCGTGGCCCGCCCACTTGGCGCCCACGCACGCCTCGATGGCATCGGTGAGGTCGCCGTCGGTGCCACCGGCCCGCAGGATCGTGCGCAGATCGTGATCCTCGATGGAGAAGAGGCAGCTCCGCAGCTGCCCGTCGGCCGTGAGCCGGATGCGGTCGCACTGCGCGCAGAACGGCTGGGTGACGCTCGGGATGACGCCCACCTCGCCGCCGCCATCCAGGTAGCGGAACTGCTCCGCCGGCTCGCTCCCCCGCGCCACCGGCCGAAGCGGGAATTCCGCCCCGATGCGCTCGACGATCTCCGCCTGGGTGACCACCAGCTCGTTCGTCCAGGCGTCGCCGGCGTCGAGCGGCATCCATTCGATGAAGCGAACCGTGACGCCCAGCTCGCGCCCGAACCGGGCCAGCTCCACGAGCTCGTCGTCGTTCACGCCGCGGACCACCACCACGTTCACCTTCACGGGGGTGAGACCGGCCTCGATGGCGGCATCGATCCCGGCGAGGACATCGTCGAGCTGGTCGCGCCGCGTCAGCGCGGCGAAGCGCTCCGGGCGCAGCGAGTCGAGCGACACGTTCACCCGCCCGAGACCGGCCTCGGCCAGTCCGGCGGCCGTAGAGCGCAGCGTGGCGCCGTTGGTGGTGAGCGACAGGTCGACCGGCAGCGCGGCCAGCTTGGCCACCAGCACCGGGAGGTGCGCCCGCACGGTGGGCTCACCGCCGGTGAGGCGGATGGAGCGGATGCCATGGTGTCGCACGAGCAACCCGGCTACGCGCTCCAGCTCCTCGAACGTGAGCACCTCGCCCCTGGGCAGCCACGTCATCCCCTCCTCCGGCATGCAGTAGGTGCAGCGGAAGTTGCAGCGGTCGGTGACCGAGATGCGCAGGTCGCGATGCACGCGCCCGAAGGTGTCCACCAGCGGTCGAGGCACCTCGGTGGGGACGGCAGAGGGCATGGTGCGGCCAGGCTACGCGGCGCGCGTCAGACGTCGCTCAGAAGCAGCACGCGCACCGCGTCACCGGTCATCGCGCCGTCGCCGTCGGGCAGGACCAGCAGGCCGTCCGCCCTCGCCATGACGGTGAGGTGGTGCGACCCCTGCCCGCCGGCCGATCGCACGCACAGCACGCCGGCCGAATCGCGCTCGGCCCGTACGCGCACGAAGTGCACCTTGCCGTCGGCCCGTCGCGCGAAGGGCTCGACCGCCACCGCCGGGACCGCTGGGCGCAGCACGTCGGTGTGCCCGGCCATGCGACGGAGAGCGGGCCGGGCCAACAGCTCGAAGCTGACCATCGACGACACGGGGTTGCCGGGCAGGCCGAACACAGGGGTGGACCGCTGCCCCACCAGACCGAAGGCGAAGGGCTTGGCAGGCCGGATGGCGATCTGCATCCAGCGCATCACCCCGATCCGGTCGAGAACCACCTTCACGAAGTCGAGGTCGCCCATCGACACGCCGCCGCTCGTGATGACCGCGTCGCAGCCGGCGACGCCGTCGGAGATGGCGGCGCTGATGGCCGCCTCGTCGTCGCGGATCAGACCCAGGTCGACGGCCTGCCAACCGTTCTGGGCCACGAGGGCCAGGAGCGTGACCCGGTTGGAGTCCCGGATCTGGCCCGGCGCCAGGGGCCGGCCCACCTCCACCAGCTCGTCACCCGTGGACAGGACACCGACACGGGGCCGGCGATGGGCCAGCACCTCCGTGACCCCGATCCCCGCCAACACCCCCACGTGGCCCGGCGAGATGACCTCACCCGGAGCGAACACCGCATCACCGGCGTGCAGGTCGTCACCGGCCACGCGCACGGCTTCCCCGACGACCACCTCGCCGCGCACCGCCACCCGTGCGCCATCGTCGCGCCGGGACGTCCGCTCCACCATCACGACGGCGTCGGCGCCCGCCGGCATCGGGGCGCCGGTGAAGATGCGCATGGCCTCACCCGCGCCCAGGATCCGTTCCGTCGGGTGCCCCGCCGCCACCTCCGCCACCACCGGCAGCTCCACCGGACGCTCCTCGGTGGCCCCCGCAGTGTCAGCCGCCCGCACCGCGTAGCCGTCCATCGCCGAGTTGGCGAAGGCCGGGACCTCCTCGAGCGAGGCGACCGCCTCCGCCAGCACGCACCCCACCGCCGCGATGACGCGCTGACGTTCCGGCGCGAGGGGCGACACCCGCGCCTGCACGTGGGCCCGGGCCTCCTCGAGCGAGATCAGACGATGCCCTGCTCTCGCGCGTACGCACCCAGCCATCGTCGGAAGTCAGGACCGAGGTCGTCCCGAGCCAGGGCCAGCTCCACGGTGGCCCGCAGGTAGTCGAGCTTGCTCCCGATGTCGTAGCGGCCCTCGTCGAATGTGTAGCCGTACACCTCCAGATCGGGGAGCAGGGCCCCGATGGCATCCGTGAGCTGGATCTCACCCCCGGCGCCGGGCTTGGTGCGATCGATGGCCTCGAAGATCGCGGGCGTGAAGACGTACCGCCCCATGACGCCCCAGGTCGACGGCGCCCGCTCGGGCGTCGGCTTCTCCACGATGCTCAGCACCTTCAGCAGCCGCGGGCCGACCTCCTCATAGGCGATGCTGCCGTACGCACCGATCTCCTCCAGCGGGAAGTGCTTGCACGCGATCACCGCCGCCGCACCGGTGGACCGGTGAGCCTCGATCATCTCGGCGAGGACCGTGGAGTGCTCGTCCATGATGTCGTCGCCCAACAGCACCGCGAAGGGCTCGTCGCCCACGTGCTTGCGGGCGACAGCCACGGCGTGGCCCAGACCGAGCGCCTCGCCCTGGCGCACGTAGTGGATGTCGGCCAAGTTGGCCAGGTCGACGACCTCCGCCAGCAACAAGTCCTTGCCCTTGGCGTGGAGGTCGACCTCCAGCTCCACGCTGCGGTCGAAGTGATCCTCGATGGCCTTCTTGCCGCGTCCGGTGATGATGAGGATGTCATCGATCCCCGATCGGACCGCCTCCTCCACCACGTACTGGATGGCGGGCTTGTCGACCACCGGCAGCATCTCCTTCGGGAGTGCCTTGGTAGCGGGGAGGAAGCGGGTGCCGAGACCGGCGGCGGGGATGACGGCCTTGCGGACGTGGGTCATGAGCGAGTTCTTCTCGCTGGCCCGGGGTGCAACGAGCGCTCCTCGCCCCGGCGGAGGCGACCGAGGTTGGTGTGATGACGGGCCACGACCAGCACACCGCAGGCGGCGAAGGCAGCCACCTCCCCGAGGGGCCGACCGACCGCGGCGGCGGCCACCGGGAGCCCGACGGCCACCGCCAGCGACCCGGCCGACGCCGCGCCCGTCACCTTCACCGTCACCGCCCAGAGGAGCGCCAGCCCCACGGCCGGCAGTGGCAGCAGCACGGTCGCCATCCCCGCACCGGTAGCCACCCCCTTGCCGCCCCGGAACCGGCGGGTGGCCGGCACCACGTGACCCAGCACCGCGGCCAGGCCGCACGCCACCGCCACGGCCCGGCTGCCGCTGGCCAGGCCCATCCCCGCGGCCACGGCTCCCTTGGCCATGTCGCCCACCAGCACCGTGGCGCCCGCTCGCCGACCCATCGTTCGGAAGGCGTTGGATGCGCCGGGATTGCCGGATCCCTCGTGCGTCGGGTCGTGACCCACGCCGCGTCCCACGAGGATGGCGGTCGGGAAGGTCCCGAGGAGGTAGGCGGGCACCACGAGCAGCCACGCCAGGTCCACGCTCTCCACCCTACGGCTGGCCCGGCGTGCGGCTCGGCCGCCGGCACCGCTAGCCTGGCACTCTCCATGTTCGAGTGCTAACGGAGGATCGAGCGTGCCCACCTACGAGTACCGGTGCAAGGCCTGTGGCCACGAGCTCGAGGTCGTCCAGGCGTTCACCGACGACGCGCTCACCACCTGCGCAGAGTGCGGCGGCGCCCTGCGCAAGGTGTTCGGCAACGTGGGCATCGCCTTCAAGGGCACCGGGTTCTACAAGAACGACAGCCGAGGCAAG
>DAIQBC010000187.1:0-5611 GCA_036781345.1 Acidimicrobiales bacterium
ATCGAACCGACCTGGTCACCGCCTCCACCCGAGAGAGGTCACCTCGACGAGGCGATCGCCGCCGGCCCCGAGGCGGCGGCTGCGTTCGCGTGGGCCGATGCGAACGAGGGCAACGCAGCTGATCTCATCAGCGAGCTAGCGGCGCGCGCCTCCGCGCACGAGGACGCCCACCTCGTGAAGTACACCCTCGCCTGCATCGACGCGGCGCGGAGCGACCCCGCAGCCGCTCCGCTCTATCTGGCGGCCGCGGCCTCGCTCCGGGGCTGGTGGGCACGGCACGACGCCCGCCGGCCGGTCTGACCGGGCGATCAACGCAGGCTTCAGCAGATGCGCGGGAGCTGGTCCCCGGTGAGAACGAGCAGCGGTCGTGTCGCTCCGAGGGCGGTCCGCAGGTGCACACCCGGCTCGCCGTGGGCCACCGCGCCCACCACGGTCGCGCCGGCGCCGTAAGGAGCCGACCGGGCGGCCGCCACGATGGCGTCGACGTCGGACGCAGCCACCACGGCCACGCACACCCCCTCGTTGGCCACGTAGAGAGGGTCGAGGCCGAGCACCGCGCAGCCCGAGCGTACGCCGTCGAGCATCGGGAAGGCTCTCTCGTCCACGGTCATGCTGAGGGCGGCGGTGGCGGCCAGCTCGTTGAGCACGGTGGCCACGCCGCCCCGCGTCGCATCCCGGAGGGCATGCACGTCGCCCGCCGCGACCATGGCCTCCATGAGCTCCGTGAGGGGAGCCGAGTCGCTGACGACGTCAGTGTCGAAGGCCACCCCGGCCCGGCGGGACATGACCGCGACCCCGTGGCTGCCGATCGGACCTGACACGATCACCGCATCGCCCGGCTCGATCAGCGCTGGGCCAAGGCACCGTCCCGCGGGGATGAGGCCCACGCCCGAGGTGACCACGAACAGGCCGTCGGCCGCGCCGCGCTCCACCACCTTGGTGTCGCCTGCCACGATCCGGATGCCGGCCTGGCGCGCGGCCGCCGCCATCGAGTCCACGATCGAGGCGAGCTCGGTCATGGCCAGGCCCTCCTCGAGCACGAAGGCGGCAGTGAGGGCGAGGGGGCGGGCCCCGACCATGGCCAGGTCGTTGACGGTGCCGAACACGGCCAGCGAGCCGATGTCGGCCCCCGGGAAGACGGCGGGGCTCACCACGAAGGCATCGGTGGTGAAGGCCATGCGCCCGGGCTCCCCAGCTGGTTCCGGAAGGTCGAGCACCGCCGCGTCGCCAAGGAGCGCCAGCTCCCGATCGGCGAAGCGAGGCACGAACAGCTCGGCGATCAGTTGCGCAGAGAGCCGACCGCCGCTGCCATGGGCCAGGAGGATGACGTCGCCGGCGGGCAGGGGCAGTGGGCAGGACATGTCAGACAGGGGGGTCACCGCCCTGGCGCGCCGGGCGACCGGCGGCGAAGTAGGCCGCGCAGGCTCCTTCCGAGGACACCATCGGGGCGCCGAGCGGGTGCTCGGGGGTGCACAGGCTGCCGAAGGCGGCGCAGTCGTCGGGTTTGGCCCGGCCCTGCAGGATCGCGCCGGCGATGCACAGCTCGTGCTCTCGCGTCTCCGGACCCGTCCGTGGGAAGCGCCGCGCGGCGTCGAACGCGGCGAAGGCGGGCCGGAGGCGCAGCCCAGAGGAGGGGAGCACGCCGATGCCGCGCCACGCCCGGTCGCACGGCTCGAACACCTCCTCCACGACCTGGCGAGCGCCGGGGTTGCCGTCAGGCCGGGCGGCCCGGGCGTAGTGGTTCTCCACCTCGTGGCGTCCCTCCTCCAGCTGCGTGACGGCGGCGAGGATGCCCTCGAGCAGGTCGACGAGCTCGAACCCGGTGATGACGACCGGCACGCGACAGCCGCTAGCGATCGGTGTGTAGTCGGCCCAGCCCATGACCGTGCACACGTGGCCGGGGCCGAGGAAGGCCTGCACCCGGTTCGCCGGCGAGGTCAGGATCGCCATCATGGCGGGCGGCACCAGCACGTGGGCGATGAGCGCGCAGAAGTTCGTGAGCCCCAGGTCGCGCGCCTGTCGGACGGCGGTGGCGTTGGCCGGCGCCGTGGTCTCGAACCCGACGGCGAAGAACACCACCGTGCGGTCGGGCTCCTCCGCCGCGATGCGCACGGCGTCGAGCGGCGAGTAGACGATCCGGACATCCGCACCGGCCGCCCGAGCCCGCAGCAGGTCGTCACTGGACCCGGGGACGCGCAGCATGTCGCCAAAGGAGCACAGGGTGACCTCGGGGCGTCGAGCCAGCTCGAGGGCGTGGTCGATCACCGACAGCGGGGTGACGCACACCGGGCAGCCGGGCCCGTGCACCAGCTCGACGGCATCCGGCAGGAGCTGGTCGATGCCCTCGCGGACGATCGTGTGGGTCTGGCCCCCGCAGACCTCCATGATGGTCCACGGGCGAGTGACGGTGGCCTCGATGCGATGGAGCAGCGCCCGGGCGACCTGATCGTCGTGGTACTCGTCCAGGTACTTCACGGTGACGCACCCAGCTCGTCGTCCAGCGCCGCGATCTCCTCGAGCAGGGCCCAGGTCCGCGCTGCCTCGACCTCGTCGATCACGCACAGCGCGAACCCGACGTGCACGATCACGTGATCGCCCACCTCGGCCTCGGGGACGTAGGCCAGGCACACCTCCCGGCGAGTGCCGCCGAAGTCGACGGTGCCGGTCCGCAGCGCGGCGCTGTCGTCGATGTCCTGGATCCGCCCGGGCACGCCGAGGCACATTGGTCAGCTCACCTCCGAGGCGACGCTACCGGCGACGAGCGCCTGGCCGAGGCAGAGCCCCCCGTCGCCAGAGGGAACCGTCTGGGCGAGGTGCACCCGCAGCCCGCGCTCGGTGAGCGCTGGCGCGACGAGGTCGACGAGCACGCCGTTCGCCCACACACCGCCGGCGAGGCAGATGTCAGCCAGGTCTTCCCGAGCGGCCAGCGTGGCCACGACCTCGGTGACCGACCGGGCCAGCGCCGCGTGGAAGCCGGCCGCCACCTGGGAGATCGGGCGGCGCTCGGCTAGGTCCGCGACCACCGCCCGCACCACCGGTGCGGCATCGATGACGATCGGGCCCGCCCGCCCCGACGAGACTGGATCGTCGACGCCGAACCCCGCGAGGGTGGCGATGTCGTCGGATGCCCTGAGGGCCGCCTGCTCGAGGAGCATCGCCGGCTGGCCCTCGTAGGTGGGACCGTGGGCCAGGCCGCAGAGGGCTGCAAGGGCGTCGAAGAGGCGGCCGACCGACGACGTCCGGGCGCCCGGCATGGAGGCCGTCGCCCTGAGCAGCCGTGTGGGGTCCACGTCGCCGAGCACCGCCGCCGGTTCCGACGCATCGAGGCCCAGGAGCGTCAGCGCGTCGGTCAGGCAGCCGGCCGCCTCGGCGTGGGCCAGCGCCATCCGCACGGGGTGCCGGACGGCCAGGTCGCCCCCGGGTTGCGGCACGACGGCAAGGTGCCCCAGCCGTCGGTACCCGTGGGCGTCGGCCACCAGGAGCTCGCCACCCCAGGCGGTGCCGTCATCGCCCAGCCCGAACCCGTCATAGGTCACGCCGAGGACCGGCCCGACGAGTCCGTGCTCGGCCATCACCGCGGCCACATGGGCGTGGTGGTGGCGGACGGCGAGGCGAGGGACGCCGAGCTCGGCAGCCAGGCGCTCGGCCAGTCGGGTGCTCTGCAGGTCGGGGTGGGCGTCGTGCGCCACCATCTCGGGCCGCACGCCCACCAGGGCGAGGTGGCGGTCGAGCGATCGTCGCCATGCCTCGATGGTGGCGTCGTCGTCGAGATCGCCTACGTGCGCCGAGACGAACGCCTCGCGGTCGGCGGCCAGGCAGAAGGCGCTCCCCAGGTCGGCCCCCACGGCGAGCACCGAGCGGCGCAGCGGCAAGCCGAGCGGCACCGGGCCGGGGGCGTAGCCGCGAGCCCGGCGGAGCATCACCGGGCCGGCGCCGCACGCCGCGACCACCGAGTCGTCGAGGCGTGCCGTGATGCGGCGGTCGTGTGTGAGCCACGCGTCGGCGATGCCCGCCAGTGCGTCGAGGGCGTGGGCGTCGTCGACAGCGATGGGCTCCTCGCTGCGGTTCCCGCTGGTGAGCACCAGGGGCCGGCCGACGGCGCGGCTCAGGAGGTGGTGGACCGGTGACGCCGGCAGCATCAGGCCCACCCGGCCGTGGCCCGGGGCCACCGCCTCGGGGAGTGCGCCGAGGCTCTCGACCAGCACGATCGGAGCGGCTGGTGAGGCGAGGAGCTCCGCCTCGGCCGCCCCGATCCGCGCCAGACGACCGGCGGCCGCGAGGTCGGCCACCAGCACGGCCAGCGGCTTGTCGGGCCGGTGCTTGCGTCGTCGCAGCTCGGCGACCGCGGGGCCGTGGGTGGCGTCGCACGCGAGCTGGTAGCCGCCCACCCCCTTCACGGCCAGCACACCGCCGGAGCGCAGCAGGTCGGCCGCTGCTGCGATCGGGTCGCTGTCGGGCGAGCGCCCGCCTCCTTCGCCCACCACGAAGCGGAGCCTCGGCCCGCAGCTCGGGCAGGCGACCGGCTCGGCGTGGAAGCGCCGGTCGGCGGGGTCGGCGTACTCCGCCGCGCACCGCTCGCAGAGGGGGAAGGCGGCCATCGACGTAGAAGCGCGGTCATAGGGGAGCGCTTCGACGATGGTGGCGCGAGGCCCGCAGTCGGTGCAGCTCAGGAACGGGTGGCCGAAGCGGCGGTTCTCGGGGTCGTTCAGCTCGGCGACGCAGGCGGCACACGGAGCACTGTCCGGCGGGAGGTGGCGCGCCCGGCAGGTTGTCTCGGCGCTGCGACTGGGCGCCACGGTGAAACCCACCCGGCCACAACGATCGACCGGCGTGTCGACGACGTCGTGCACCTCCGCCAGCGGCGGCGCCTCGGAAGCCAGCGCAGCGCAGAACGCCTCGAGGCTGGCGAAGGGCCCCTCGGCGTGGATCTCCACGCTCCCGTCGTGGTTGCGCACCCAGCCGCTGATCCCGAGCCGCTCGGCCAGCCGCCACACGAAGGGACGGAACCCCACGCCCTGCACCACGCCCGAAACCTCGATCCGGCGGGCGTCGACCGCCAGCAGCTCGTCCACAACGGCGGCCGCCACCGCGGGCACGGCAGCGGCTACCGCTGGAGAGAGGCCGGGACCGGGGTCGCCGTCGAGGCCCTCGACGGCGAACACCACCAGCCGTGCAGGGAGCCGGTCCAGGGCCCGACCGAGCTCGAGGGCCTCGACCACGCCGAGCGCGTGGCTGCTCGACGGCCGTCCGACCGGGGCCAGCACCCCGCCCCCGGCGAGGTCGGCGCCCTCGAGGCGGAGCACGGTACCGGGTTCCGCCCCCGAGCGGGCGGCGTCGATCACGATCGTGAGCGGGGTGCCGGCCCATGCTTCGATCACCCGGGCCGGCTCGCCGTCGAGCTCGATCACCGTCACGCCCTCCGGTGCCGCGGCGGCGACGACGGAGACGACGGCGGGACCCACGCCGTCGTCGCGCGCGTAGGCGTTGCCGAGGCCGATGACGGTGGGCGCGCGGCGCGTCGCCACCCCCATTGCGATCACTGCTCGTCGACCACCAGCTCCAGGAAGTGGGTGGCGCACGAGATGCACGGGTCGTGGTTGCGGATGGCCTG
>DAIQBC010000188.1:0-5610 GCA_036781345.1 Acidimicrobiales bacterium
CCTCCATCCACGGCCATTCCTCCACGGGCACGCGGGCGTGGTCGGGGGCGAACTGGAAGACGCCGTGGCCCGCCCGGGCCAGGGCGTCGCCGATCGCGAACAGCTCCCCGGCGGCGGCGCTGGTGCCTGGCACGAGCTCGCCGCCCTTGGAGCGGTGCAGGGGTGTGCGGCTGGTGGAGAACCCGAGCGCACCGGCGCCCAAAGCGGACTCCACCATCTGGCTCATCGCCACCTGGTCGGCCTCGGTGGCGGGGTCGTTGGCCGCCCCGCGCTCGCCCATCACGAAGGCCCGCAGCGGCCCGTGGGCGATCTGGGCGCCGACGTCGAGCACGAGCGGCGATCGCTCGACGGCGTCGAGGTACTCGGGGAACGAGGTCCACTCCCACGTGATGCCCTCGGTCATGGCGGAGCCGGGGATGTCCTCGACGCCTTCCATGAGCTCGATCAGCCACTCGTGCCGATCTTCGGCCGCGGGGGCGAACCCCACGCCGCAGTTGCCCATCACCACGGTGGTGACGCCGTGCCAGGAGCTCGGTGTCACCCATGGGTCCCACGTGACCTGGGCGTCGTAGTGGGTGTGGATGTCGACCCAGCCGGGCGTCACCAGCCGGCCGTCGGCGTCGAGCACACGGTGCGCCGAGGCCGTGGGGGCCTTCCCGGCCTCGGTCACCTCGGCGATGCGGCCGCCGTCGACGACCACGTCGGCGGGTCGCTCGGGGCTCCCCGAGCCGTCGACGAGCCGGGCACTGCGGATGACGAGGTCGACCATCGCCCCAGTCCACCAGATCGACGGGACTGGCGGGGCGGGGGCGTCGCACGAAAGGCTCAGGCCATGACCGTCATCAAGATCAACGCCATCACCGTCGCCGCCGACAGCGGCGACGAGCTGGCCAAGCGGTTCGCGGCCCGGGCGGGGGCCGTCGACGGCCAGGACGGCTTCGAGGGGTTCGAGCTCCTGAAGCCGGTCGACGACCGCACCACCTGGCTCGTCATCACCCGCTGGCGCGACGAGGACGCCTTCAACGCCTGGGTGAGCAGCCCCGCGTTCGGCGCCGGCCACCAGGCCGCCGGCCCCCCCGCCCACGGTCACGGGGCCGGGGGCGCGGCAGCGCCGGTGGGGATGTCATCGGAGCTCTGGAGCTATGAGATCGCCGGCGGCTCCACCGGCCACGGCTGATCCAACCCGGTGACGCTCCGAACGTTCCACGCCGACTTCGCGTGGGTGGTGGTGGTGACCAACGCACTAGTCGGGCTGTGGGCGGTGGCCGCCCACAGCCAGGAGCGCTGGCGGTCACCGAGGCTGTGGCAGGCCACGATCGTGGCGGAGCTCACGATCGTGGTCCAGGTGTGCATTGGCGTGGCCCTCGTGGCTGTGCAGGACTACGAGGTGGCGCAGTTCCACGCCTTCTACGGCTTCGTGGCCTTCGCGACGGTGGGCATCATCTACAGCTACCGCCAGCAGCTGAAGGCGAACCTCTACCTGCTCTACGGCCTCGGCGGCCTCTTCCTCATGGGGTTGGCCCTGCGGGCCATCGTGATCTCCCCCATCCCGGTGCCCTGAGCCCTACAGGTGCACGACCGGGCAGGTGAGCGTGCGGGTGATCCCGTCGATCATCTGCACCCGGCTCACGACCATCTTGCCTAGCTCGTCCACCGTCGCCGCCTCTGCCCGCGCGATCACGTCGTACGGGCCGGTGACGTCCTCAGCTGACACCACGCCGTCGATCCCGCCCACCTCCATGGCCACATGGGCGGCCTTACCGACCTCGGTCTGGATCAGGATGTACGCGCTGACAGCCATCGGGCCTCCGGATGCTGGGGACAGCCAGATCGTAGCCAGCCTGCGATAGGGTCCCGTCCCCCATGCGGCCGCTGAGCACCCAGAACTCGGTCCTTGGGGTACGGTCAGACTGATGGTCAGGCGCGTGCGATGGCTTCGCGCCGGGGTGTCGGCCCATCCGGGGATCGCCGTGGTGATCGTGGCCGCCCTACCCCGACTCCTGGTCGTGCTGGCCGGCGTGCACAATCGCGCCGTCCTCGTGTCAACGGACAGCAACGAGTACCTGGCCCTCGCCGATCACCCGAGCTCGTACTGGGTGTCGACCGCGCCGGACTGGCCGTTGGGCCTTCTCCGGCCGCCGGGCTACCCCTTCATGCTCGCGGTCCCCCGGGCGCTGTCGGACGGGCTGGTGGCGGTCAGCTGTGTGCAGGCGGCCGTGAGCGTCGCCGCCGCCTGGTTGACCTGGAAGGTTGGATGCGAGCTGGTCGGGCGTCGGGTCGGGATCATTGCCGGGCTGTGGGTCGCGCTTGACCCCACCATGGTCGTGCAGTCCGGTCGGCTCCTCCCCGAGGCGCCGTTCGCGGTTTGCCTCCTGCTGACAGTGCTCCTCGCCCATCGTGCGCTCTGTCGGTCCTCCGCGCGGCTGGGGGCTCTGGCCGGTCTCGCCCTGGCGACGGCCACGTTCGTGCGTCCGGTGTCCCTGTACCTCCCGCTCGTCGCATGCTTCGTGGCTCTGCTCGGCGCGGCCGTGGCCCATCTCCGAGGGGTGCCGCCAGCCAGGACCCTGCCGGCCGTTCTCGCCCTCGTCCTGGCGTTCGCTGTCCCGGTCGGCGCCTGGATCGCCCACATTCAGGTGATGACCGACGTTCCGACGTTCAGCACCATCGAGGGCATCAACCTGCTGGAGTTCAGAGCCGCTGGAGCGGTAGCGGCCGAGGACGGCACATCGTTCAGCTCGGAGCGCCGCCGGCTGCAGGCGGAGGTCGAGACTCGCCTGGAACCCGGCATGAACCCCGCGGAGATCGCCCGGGAGAGGCGAGCACTGGGTCTCGAGGTGCTCAGCGAGCACCCGGTGGGCGCCGTCCGCATGGCCGCGCGTGGGCTCGTCCGGATGCTGGTCGGCCCCGGGGGAGACTCGATGAGCAGCGTGACCCAGGACCTGCCCGCGGGGGCCCTGGTCGAGGGGGGGCTGACCGGTCTCGGCTTCTTCTCAGCGGCGTCGATGGTGGTGGCGGCGGCAGTCGGCGGTCTCGTGCTCGCTCGGCGAGGCGACACCCTCGCTCTGGTCGTGATCTTCGTGCCGATCGCCTATCTCCTGGTGGTCAGCGCCGGCCCGGATGCATACTCTCGCTTCCGTGTTCCCCTGATCCCGCTGCTGGCGATCCTCGCGGCGTCGGCCGTCGCCGAATGGCCCGGCCGCCAGGCCCGGGCGCCAGCTCACGATTGATGCCGCCGTGGTGCGGTCCTGACCTCTACTGGGCCAGGCGCTTCTCCAGCTCGCGCAGCTCGTCGCGCAGCTCGTCGGGCACGGTGGCCCCGAGGGTGGCGTAGTGCTCCTCGATCTGCGACAGCTCGGCCCGCCACAGGTCGGGGTCGACCGCGAGGAGCTCGGAGAGGATGGCGGGATCGAGCTCGAGCCCGTCCCTGTCGATGGCCTCGAGGGTGGGCACCCTGCCGATGGGGGTGTCGACGGCCTGGCCATGGCCGGCGACGCGCTCCACGATCCACTTGAGCACCCTGCTGTTCTCGCCGAATCCGGGCCACAGGAAGCGGCCATCGGTGCCCTTGCGGAACCAGTTGACCCAGAACAGCTTCGGCAGGTGCGCCCCCTCGCGGTGGCCGATCTCCAACCAGTGGGCGAAGTAGCTGCCCATGTCGTAACCACAGAACGGCAGCATGGCGAAGGGATCGAAGCGCAGCTTGCCGACCGCCCCGGCCTGGGCGGCCGTGGTCTCCGAGCTCATCACCGAGCCGAGGAACACGCCGTGCTGCCAATCGAAGGACTCGGTGACGAGCGGCACGTTGGTGGCGCGTCGCCCGCCGAAGAGGATGGCGGAGATCGGCACGCCCTTCGGGTCCTCCCACTCGGGGGCGATCGAGGGGCATTGGGAGGCGGGGACCGTGAACCGGGCATTCGGGTGGGCGGCTGGCGCGTCGGAGGCGGGCGTCCAGTCGTTGCCCTTCCAGTCGAGGGCGTGGGCGGGCGGGGCCGAGAGGCCCTCCCACCACACGTCGCCGTCGTCGGTGGCGGCCACGTTGGTGAAGATGGAGTTGCTGTGCAGCGTGGCGACCGCGTTCGGGTTCGTGTCGTCACCGGTGCCGGGAGCCACGCCGAAGAACCCCGCCTCGGGGTTGATGGCGTAGAGGCGGCCGTCGTCGCCGAACTTCATCCAGGCGATGTCGTCGCCGATCGTGTCCACCTTCCAGCCCGGCAGCGTGGGGATCAGCATGGCCATGTTGGTCTTGCCACAGGCCGACGGGAAGGCTGCCGCCACGTAGGTCTTCTCGCCCTCGGGCGAGGTGATGCCCAGGATGAGCATGTGCTCGGCCAGCCAGCCGTGGTCCCGGGCCATCGTGGAGGCGATCCGGAGCGCGAAGCACTTCTTGCCGAGGAGGGCGTTGCCGCCGTAGCCCGAGCCGTAGCTCCAGATCTCCCGGGTCTCCGGGTAGTGGGTGATGTACTTGTTCTCGGCGTCGCACGGCCACGGCACGTCGGGCCGGGTGGAGCCGTCGGCCAGCACGAGCGGATAGCCCACGGAGTGCACGCAGGGCACGAAGCTGCCGTCAGCGCCGAGCACATCGAGGACGGGTCGGCCCATGCGGGTCATGATCCGCATGTTGGCGGCCACGTAGGCCGAGTCGGACAGCTGCACGCCGATGTGGGCGATGGGGGATCCGAGCGGACCCATCGAGAACGGCACCACGTACATCGTGCGGCCCCGCATGGCGCCGGAGTAGAGCTCGAGCAGGTCGGCCTTCATCTCGGCGGGCGCCCGCCAGTTGTTGGTGGGTCCGGCGTCGGCCTGGTGCTCGGAGTTGATGAAGGTACGGTCCTCCACGCGAGCAACGTCGCCGGGGTCGGACAGGGCCAGGAAGCTGTTGGGGCGCTTGGCCGCGTCGAGCCTCGTGAAGGTGCCGACGTCGACGAGCCGGGAGGTGAGGCGGTCCCACTCCTCCTCGGAGCCGTCACACCACTCGACGGCGTCGGGCTGCAGGATGCCAGCCCAGTGGTCGACCCAATCCTTCAGCTTCTGATTGCTGGTGGTTGCAGGCATCGTCGTCTCCGGCGGGGGGATGGGGGGCTCAGTCGGGCTGCACGGGGATGTCAGGGATCCCGCCGAAGCCGGGGGTGCCCATGTCGACCTCAGAGCCGAGGCGCAGCCGGGTGGCCCGGGTGGCGTCGTCGACGTCGAAGATCACCCGCTGGCCCTGCCGGAGCATTCGGAACACGGACCCCGCAAGGGCGTCGGGGGCCAGGTCGTACTCCTTGAAGTCGGTGTCGCAGAGCACCACGCCGTCACCCGATCCCGGGTCGTACGACTTGACGACTCCCTGCATGCAACCGGCTCCTTCGAGGGACGTTGGGGCGCCGATCACGCTAGTTCCCGCATTTCACGGGCAGCCAGACGGCCCCCAGAGGGGAGTCAGCTGACCCTTTTCTGGACCTTCCCGGCCTTGATGCACCCGGTGCAGACGTGGAGCCGCTTGGGCGAGCCGTCGACGATGGCGCGGATGCGCTGGATGTTCGGGTTCCAGCGGCGCTTCGTACGGCGGTGCGAGTGGCTCACGTTCATGCCGAACGACGGGTGCTTCCCGCAGACCTCGCACAC
>DAIQBC010000189.1:0-5587 GCA_036781345.1 Acidimicrobiales bacterium
GCCCAGATCGGCCCAGGCGCGGCCCGCCGCGCCGCCAAGGCAGGCCCACCCGTCCTGGCCGGCGCACAGCGCCGCGATGGCCTCGAACCGCCCCGGCGCGGTGGCGAGGACCGTGGGGGAGGTGGCGAGGGCCTCGGACCGTCCGACCGTGCCGGGCGCGCGGCTGTCCACCACCTCGATCCAGGCCGAGGTCGTGATCCACCCGTCCACATCGGTGGCGAAGGTGCCCGCGGCGATGGCGGCGGCGGTCTCCGCCGCCGCCTGGGCGCGGACGACGACGCCATCGCCCAGCGCGTTGCAGGCGTCGAGGAGGTCGGCGGCACACACCAGCACGGCACGACCGCGAGGGACTCCCGTGCCCCCACGGCCGCCGCCGTCATCGAGAGCCTGTCGGAGGACGACCGCCGCTCCCACCATGGCCACCGCTCCGAGAACCGCCAGCACCCGCCGCACCGCGCTAGAGGCTATCGGTGGCGGGCCGGACGACCGTGAGCGGACCTTGGCCGGGCGCGGGGATGTCGTCGGCCAGCAGGATCGTGAGCTGCTCGTCGGTGGGGGTGTCCACCGGAGCCAGACGCGTGGCCTGGGTGGACACCGCGTACTCGAACAGGTTGCGGGCCGTACGGCCGTTCCCGAACCCCTTGTCCCGGGTGATGGCGTCGAGCCAGATCCGCGCTCGGGCGCGGGCCCCCGGGTCGAGGCGGTAGCCGCCCTTGTCTCCGAGCGTGTCGATGATCCGCAGCAGCTCGTCGGTTGTGTAGTCCGGGAAGTGGATCACCTTCGGGAACCGCGAGCGCAGCCCCGGGTTGGAGGCGATGAGCTCCTCCATCTCGTCCGGGTAGCCCGCCATCACCACGACGATGCGGTCGCGGCGGTCCTCGATGAGCTTCACGATGGTGTCGATCGCCTCCCGGCCGAAGTCGCGCTCGCCACCGCGCACGAGCGCGTACGCCTCGTCGATGAGCAGCACTCCCTGGTCCGCCTCTTCGAACCGGGCCAGCACGAGGGGTGCCGTCTGGCCCACGTAGCCCGCCACCAACCCGGCGCGGTCCGTCTCGACGAGGTGACCCCGTTCGACCACCCCGAGCGTGCGGTAGATCTGGGCCAGCAGCCGGGCGACGGTGGTCTTCCCGGTGCCGGGGTTGCCCGTGAAGATGAGGTGCCGGCTCTGGTCGAGCACGGGCAGCCCTCGGGTTGCGCGGATCTTCTGCACGCGCAGCAGGTTGGTGACGAGCTTCACCTCGTGCTTCACACCGTCGAGGCCCACAAGGGCGTCGAGCTCGTCGAGCAGCTCGTCGATGGGGCGGGCCGGAGGGTCCGCGGTGACCGGCGCGGGTGGTGGTGGGGGGCCGCCGGCCGTCCCCGACGCCGTGGTGGCGGGGCGGCCAGCCTCCATCCGCTCGATGGCGCCGAGGAGCATGCCTCGGAACTGCTCGATGGCGGCCAGCTCGCTCTCGGAGGTGTGCAGGTCGATGGCCGCCACCGCGAACGCGATCTCGACGGCGGACGCGTAGTAGGCGCGGGCGTGAGCCGAGGACCCCCGGGCGTCGGCCGCGAGGAGCACCTCCAGAAGGGGGGAGGGCTTGTCGGCGAACGACCGCTGCGCCTCCACGAGGCCGGACTCGCGCAGGGCGTCGGGGGTGGCACCCGCCAAGCGGGTCTCGAGTCGCGGTCCGAAGGCCCCGAGGATGGCCCACAGCTCGTCGTCGGTCACGAGCCCGTCGATCGACACCAGCCCGCACACGAGGTTGAAGGCTTCGAGCGCGGCGTCCTGGCCGAGCTTGTCGGTGCGCAGGCCGGCGACCCCCGTGCTCACCTCTCGCAGGGCCGCCGTGACGTCGTCGATGAAGCGGCGACTGGGCTCGAGGAGGGAGTCGCTCATCGTTCGGTCGACGGCGGCTGGGGGTCACGCCACATCGGCCACACGGTGGGGCCGGTTGGGAACGAGACCTCGCCCACCACCTCGAAGCCGTGGCGGCGGTAGAAGGGGATGTTGGCCTCCTTCGAGCTCTCCAGGTAGGCCCCCACGCCGTCGATGTCGCACCGGGTGAGCACGGGGCCGAGAAGCGCCGAACCGATGCCCTCGCCCTGCCGGCCGGGATGGGTGCCCAGCACCGCGAGGTAGTAGTGGTCGGGGTGCTCGGCATGCGCCTGCTCGATGCGGGCGAGCCCCTGGAGCGCTTTGATCGTGCGAGGACCGATCCCCCTCAGGATCATCGGCGCGAGCCGCAGCACCGCGAGGGCCGAGGTCTTCCAGTGCCCGGGCGGATCCCAGTAGGCGGCGCCAGGGTGCCCGTCGGCGGTGTACACGGTCTGGTGGCGCAGGTGTCGTCGGCCCTCACTCGCGAAGAACGGCTTCGAGTAGCGCATAGGGCGGGGCGGATCATCGCCGAAGAGCCACCGCATCACCGGGTCGTCCGAGAACGCGAGCGAAAGCGCACCGGCCATGCCGTCGATGTCTCCCGAGGTGGCCTGGCGGACCGGTGGGCTCGTGGGCATGAGGGAGAGCCTGCCACCTCAGCGCGGGTGGGGTCCGCGAGCGACGGCCCGTAGACTCCCGCCGTGCCTCTTGACCCGATCGTCGACCTCGGGGCCCGTGCCAAGGCGGCCAGCCGGGTGCTGGCCACCGCTTCTTCCGAGGTCAAGGACGCCGCCCTGCTCGCGGCGGCCGACATCCTTGTCGACCGTCACACCGAGATCCTCGACGCCAACGCCGGTGACGTGGCGGCTGCCGAAGCCGACGGCCGCCCGCCCACGGTGGTCGACCGCCTGCGGTTGTCCGACGGCCGATTGCTCGCCATGGCCAACGGCCTGCGCGCCGTCGCGGGACTGCCCGATCCCGTCGGCGAGGTCACCGACGGCTGGACCCGACCGAACGGCCTGCGGGTGCACCGGGTCCGGGTGCCCATGGGCGTGGTCGCCATCATCTACGAGAACCGCCCCAACGTAACAAGCGACGCCTTCGGGCTGTGCCTCAAGTCGGGCAACGCCGCCTTCCTGCGGGGGTCGTCGGGGGCGATCCGCTCGAACATCGCCATCGCGGCGGCGCTGCGCGAGGGGCTGGCCAAGGCGGGCTTGCCGCAGGACTCGCTCGTGCTGGTCGAGGACACCCGCCACGAGGCCGCGGTCGACTTCATGCGCCTGCGCGAATCGATCGACGTCCTCATCCCCCGCGGGGGCCCGTCGCTCATCCGCTCGGTGCTCGACAACGCCACCGTGCCCTACGTGATCGACGGCGACGGCAATTGTCACGTGTACGTGGATGCCACCGCCGACCTCGACATGGCGGCGGCCATCGTGGAGAACGCCAAGACCCAGCGGCCATCGGTCTGCAATGCTGCCGAGACCCTTCTCGTCCACCGGAACGTGGCGGCCACGTTCCTCACCTCCCTGGCCCCTCGGCTCGAGGGGGTGGAGCTCGTCGGCGATGATGCCACCCGCGCGATCCTCGGCGACCGCGTCGCGGCGCTGGCCACCGACGAGGACTACGCCACCGAGTTCCTCGATCTCAAGCTGGCGGTCCGGGTGGTCGACACGCTCGACGCCGCCATCGCCCACATCACCCGCTACAGCACGGGCCACAGCGAGGCCATCGTCACCAACGACCTGCGTGCGGCCGAGCGCTTCGTCCGGGAGGTCGACGCCGCCGCGGTCCTGGTCAACGCCTCCACCCGGTTCGTGGACGGGGAGGAGCTCGGCTTCGGTGCCGAGATCGGCATCTCCACCCAGAAGCTCCACGCCCGCGGTCCCATGGGCCTGCGCGAGCTCACCACCCTCAAGTTCGTCATCCACGGCGAGGGCCAGATCCGCGCCTGAGCCGGGCCGAAGATGTCGATTGACCGGCCGGTCAAGTCGGGACGTAGGCTGCCCCGATGGCCGATCAGCCCTACCGCTTCGAGTCCGTCGCCGAGGTGCGAGAGGCGCTCCGGCGCGTCGACTACCTCTCTGACGAGGGTATCGCCGGCATCGTCTACCTGGCCGATCGCCTCGGCAAGCCGATCCTCGTCGAGGGCCCGGCCGGCACCGGGAAGACGCAGCTGGCCAAGTCGGTGGCCGAGATGTCCGGCGCCCGCCTGATCCGCCTCCAGTGCTACGAGGGGCTCGACGAGAGCAAGGCGCTCTTCGAGTGGAACTACAAGAAGCAGCTGCTCCGCATCCAGGCCGAGCGGGGCGACGACAACACCTGGGAGTCGATCGAGGACGACATCTTCTCCGACGAGTTCCTCCTCACCCGTCCCCTGCTCGAGGCCATCACGGCCGACGAGCCGGTGGTGCTCCTCATCGACGAGGTCGACCGCGTCGAGGTCGAGACCGAGGCCCTGCTCCTCGAGATCCTGTCCGACTACCAGGTGTCGATCCCCGAGCTCGGCACCATCGAGGCCAAGCAGATCCCCCTGGTGTTCCTCACCTCCAACAACACCCGGGAGCTCTCTGAGGCTCTCAAGCGGCGCTGCCTGTTCCTGCACATCGACTACCCGGAGCTGGAGCGCGAGAAGGAGATCGTGCTCACCAAGGTGCCGGACATCACCGAGTCGCTGGCCGACCAGGTGGCCCGCATCGTGCGGTCGATCCGTCAGCTGGAGCTGAAGAAGTCGCCCTCCGTGTCCGAGACGATCGACTGGGCCCGCACCCTCCTCCTGCTCGGCATCGAGCACGTCGACGCCGAGACCGCCAAGGCCACCATCAACATCCTGCTCAAGTACCAGAGCGACATCGCCAAGGCGGTGCGCGAGCTCGACCAGGAGCACGGCACCATCCAGAAGGCCGCGGCCGGCAAGTAGAGCGCCCGTGACCGACGTCCGCCCCGAGGTCGCCGCTGGCGAGGCCATCACCGAGCTGCTGGCCGGCTTCATCCAGGAGCTCCGCCTCGCCGGGCTGCCGGTGAGCCTCACCGAGAACCTCGACGCCATGCAGGCGGTGAAGCACATCCCGCTGGAGGACCGTGAGGCGTTCAAGTACGCGCTTGCCGCCACGCTGGTGAAGAACAACACCCACTGGCGGGCCTTCGAGACTGTGTTCGAGGTGTACTTCTCGCTGCGCGGCTCGCAGTACCGCATCGGCGACGGCGACGAGGACGCCCTCGCCCAGCTGCTGGAGGAGCTCGAGCAGCAGGAGCAGATGCAGGGCGACGGCCCTCGGTCGGGCAGCGGTGGGGGCGAGGCGATGACGCCCGAGGAGATCGCGGAGATGCTCTACAAGGCGCTGCAGCGCGGCGACGACGCCCTCATGCGGGCGGTGGCCCGACAGGCAGTCCGGCGCTTCGCCGGCATGGAGCCGGGCCGGCCGGTCGGCGGCACGTACTACCTGTACCGCACGCTGCGGAACCTGGACCTCGACGGCGTGCTCGACAAGCTCATGCAGCAGGCTCGCCACGACTCGCCAGAGCCGCTCACCCCCCTCGAGGAGCGACTCGAGCAGGACGAGTACCAGACCCGCATCGACCAGCTCAAGAAGGAGATCGAGGGCGAGATCCGCCGCGCCCTCGTGGCCGACCGGGGCATCGAAGCCATGGCCCGGACCCTGCGCAAGCCGCTGCCCGAGGACGTCGAGTTCATGCACGCCTCGCGGGAGGAGATGGCCTCGCTGC